>CAMPJM010000164.1 GCA_946886805.1 uncultured Flammeovirgaceae bacterium
TTTGTAAGTTTGTAAATATTGAAATTCTCTTTGTGCATGGTTATCTGGCCGATTTCCATCTGCGACAAAGTCAACAAGTCCTGCACCAACATATCAAGCCCATCTAAACTTTTAGCCGCTTTTTGTAAAAATTTATCTCTTACCGATTCGTCTTCCATAGCGCCATCCAACAAGGTATGGACATAGCCCTGAGCAGCAAAAATCGGCGTCTTCAACTCATGAGAAACATCTGCTAAAAATTCTCTTCTAAAAATTGCCATCTTTTTTAAATCATCAATTTCCCTTTGCTTTAAGGTTGCATAAGTAAAAATTTCCTGATTCAAGCCTTTGAGCGGGTTAAGCAGAGATTTTTTATCTTTTAGAATAATCGAATTGAGATCTTTCTTTTTCAGCTTATTTAAAACATCGTAGATTTTACTGATCTCTTTAAAAATTAAAAATTCTAATACGACGTTGATTAATAAATAGGAAGAAGAAAATGACAAAATGAAAGCTACAAGCAATGCAGTCTTTGAAACTTCCATTAGAGATAGGAATGCGGTTGTAACAGCACCTATGGAAATGGCCAATAAAAAGGCGACACCTCTTGAATTAAAGAAAACAGGTTTTTCCATACAGCAAATTCCTCCGGAGCCTTACAGATGCCCTAAGTTATACCCAATCGAACTTATAACCAACCCCCTTAACTGTAGTTATATAACCTTCCCCTATTTTTTCCCGCACTTTTCGTATGTGAACATCTACCGTTCTGGCAAGTACATAAACATCGGAACCCCAGATATTTTGCAATAAATCATCTCTTCCAAAAACTTTATTGGGGTTTTGCGCTAAAAAATGAAGAAGTTCAAATTCCTTCTTCGGAAGTGAGACATCTGCGCCTTTTACTTTGACAGTATAACTTGTACGGTCAATTAATAAATCTCCTACACTTATATTATTAGATTCAACCTGCTTTTTTAGATCTCTTCTAAAAACCGCATTTATTCTGCTCATCAAAGCTCGCGGTTTTATTGGTTTGGTGATATAATCATCTGCTCCTACATCAAAGGCTGCTATTTCAGAATATTCCTCTGCTCTTGCTGTTAAGAAAATGATAAAAACTTTGCTCAATTCAGGAATATTCCTCAACTGACGGCAAGTTTCTACCCCATCTTGCTGAGGCATCATAATATCAAGCAGAATAAGATCCGGATTAAATTCTTTGGCAATTTCAACTCCTTTTTTGCCTTCGGCTGCCGTTTTCACTTCATAACCCTCTTTGCTGAGGTTATATTCCAAAAGCTCAAGAATATCAAGCTCATCATCTACAACAAGGATTTTATAGACCTGTTTAACCGCCATATTTTTTTTATTCTCTTAATATCAACTTATCATACGAGGATATAAAGTTAAAAATAAAAAAAATCATTAAAAAGGAGGTAACAATTTGATAATATTGGCGGACCGGAAAACAGGTTCTTTCCCAACATGGAAAAAATAAAACTGCAAAATCTTTCGATTTGTCATGCAGGACGATAGGAAGCATCTTGGAATACCCCATTATCCCGTTGCCCTTTCCTATAAAGATGCCGCTTGCGAGCAGCAGCATTTTTGGAAAGCTTTGATGAAGCTCTGCCTTTGGTTCATCTTAAAACTGACCAAGATCCTTCCCCGTATTAAAGTACGGGGCAAGCTGTTCCTCAGGATGACAAAAGCAGACTTTTGCAGAATGCTGGGCTAACTTGAGACTTAAACGTACTTTTATATTGAGACCGCGGTTAGTTTTTAGAATTCTTATAGCTCATAATATCTATCTCAACAGCACCTACAAATAGATTGGCTTTTATTTTCAGTGGTATTTTGTTAGAGTCGTCAGATATCCATACCTGAATAGAATTTTCGCCATCAAACAGGTCATTTTCAGGTATAATGGGCGTCAATACTATTGTGTTGATTTCTCCAACAGCTGTATTTAATTTGTCCTTTCCTGAATATCGTATTTGAAAGTCATAAATCTCTTCATCAAAAAAAGCATTTAATGTGATAATATCTCCTTTCTTATATTGAGAATAATCCAGCGTTCTGAGAAAATAATAACCACTGACAATATCTAAAATTTCATTTGGCGTTTTAAAAGATTTTGTTTCTTTTACCTTTTTTGTCTTCTTATCCAACCATTGCATTTCAACTTTGTCATTTCTGTGATCAAACAAAGTTGTTTCATACTTTCTATACTTACCTTCTTCAATATTTCGATAGGCTTTATGAGGTAAAATTGCCGCTGTATCTATATAAGCGCCCCAGTTATCCCTGATCTTTGTAAAGACATCGAATACACCAACCGATTTACCATACACATCTACCTTATAACAGGGCCTTCCGTTCACTGTATGAATCCTATCGGATATTTTCATGGTTGCAATACCAGCGTTTATGAAGCCATAATGCACTCTGTATTTCAATTCTTCTCCCGTTGTGAAGCTCTCGTTTTCTATAGTTCTCAATCTATTATCCTGGCTTGTAAAAGCAGATGAAAACAAAATAAGTAGGGTATAAAATATATATTTCTTCATATGTCTGCTATCATAGAAACAAAATGCGTACCAAACTACAACGAAGGATACTTCTCCTTCAGGTGTTCAAGGTACAACCGTAAATCATTCCCAAACTCGCTTTTTAATTTATTTTCGAAGTTATCCAGTTTTGACCTGTACCTGATAAATGACAGAAAATACGCATTGTTAGGTAAAATAAAACTCGACACATTATTATATCTTTCTTTATTAAAAAAGGTTAAAGTATCAGCTGAAACAATTATTTGCTCCATCATCTTTTCCTTTTTCGAAATCTTTTCTTCATAAGAATCTTTTACGGTAAAGCTCTTGTAAAGGCTATCCAGCTTTTCACTTCCGTTTAGAATGTGATTTGTAAAGGTTTCACTATCATTTATTCCTTCTTCAAAAGCCCGAAGCTCCTCGGAATTTTCTCCAAAAACTGCATTCAGAAATCTCTGTGTTCCCTCTCTTCCTATAAAAGTGGCTAAATTTTCATTAAACTCAACACTGTCTTTTACAAATAAAGTCCCATGTGTAAGTTCATGAATTATTAAGTCTGCCAACTCACCTTGGGTTCTAAGCAGCATATTGGAGAGAACCGGGTCTTTAAACCAGCCTAAAGTAGACCATCCGCCTACTATTCCAATATTTGTATCCAAACTATCAGCATCTAATTTTGCTTTTTCTTTCAGCGCCATCTCATATTCAAAAAAACCTTTGTAAGGAAAGCTACCTATAAGGGGGAAATCCCATTCCACAGCTTCTAGTGCGAATTGTTCTGCCGCAGTAACATTCCACAAACTTGCTAGTCCTCCCTGATCATAAAAAGTTGTATAGTTTTTTGATTCATTAATTCCAAGAGAATCTACAGCGTATTGTTTTACATGTTGAATAAAAATTAGTTTTTCAACCGTTGAATCAGGAGTTAAAGGGTCATTTATTACTTCTTCTAGCGGCCGGGTGTTTGCCAAAATTTGCACTTGTCCCCGGGCTTGAGCCAACCCATAAACTATGAGTTGATGCTGCCAAAAAGCAACTAGTAACAAAATCATAAGGATAAATGCCAATACTTTTCTAATCATTCCTTGAATTCCTTGCATTGAAAAGAAAAAAATCGGGCCTATAATTTATATAGAAGGCGTGAGAAAATTCAAACTTATTATTTTGAAGATCGAAAAAAGGTTCAAATCTTGTGCTGAAGAATAAGTTGTCCAAAATTTTTAGTTCATGCATAAATCGTAAAATTATAAGCTCCCGCTCTTCCTCCACATATCCTGGATTCTTAAAGCTGCTGGATACTGATTGGTACAATGGCGCTCCTTTTATGCTAATAAACTCATCCCCTTTCCAATAGCTTGTCATTAAAGAAAACCACTTGAATTCAAGGTCAAGGTTAAGATACAGTCCTGTCCCATCCTCAAAAGTCTGCCTTCTCTCAAATGAGAAATCGGTGAAGTACACAAAGTAATTTTTAGTGCCTACAGATTTTAATATCCCGTTTTCATCTATTGGAAAATCAAGGCCTATGCCAATAGCATTGTTCATAAGTGATGTTAGCGGTGCGTCCATTATGTCTATTTGACCACCCTTGTGATACAAAACTGTTTGAAAAGGCAACGATAAAATTATATTATTATTTTCATATAGCTTATAATCAAAAGATATGCCTCCCGAGATTTCCTCTTGCAATGAATCGCCTGCATAAATCATTGTTTCCCAGTCGATCCATGCATCAAGAAACAATTTATCTTTATTTACAACCGCCTGAATACCTGTTTCTAATCTATCATTCAGCACTTTTTCGAAATCATATAAAGGTTCAATCAAGCGATGATTTAGACTTCCTTCCAGATTCCCAAATATTATATTCAGATCATTTCGCTTCACTTTTATTGAAAAAGTAGGGGCAATAGTTTGATATTCCTGCACACCAAAATCCTTTTGCAAATAAATGCCTGCATCTATCCTCACATTCTCGGCAGGAAAATAACTGAGAGATGGGTTCAGCTGATAGCCAAATAAGGTATAACCGTCTGCTATATTATTAAAATATTCATTGTTTTTAGTGAAGCCCAGGATATCTAAATCTAAATAAACTTTGTTCTTCCTTTCCGGAAACAACTCCCTTCTATCTTCAAAGAGATGGTTGTCCAATTGAGCAAAAGCAGTATTGGTAATGAAAAATAAAATTAGAATAGATAATAATTTTGCCATATAATTTTCTTCCATTGCAATATAAAAGGGAAAGATAGAACTTAAAATTTTTACTTTAAATTTACACCGAAATCGGATTTGTCTGTGTGGAGACCGGAGATTTGAGAGAACCCAGCCTAATTGACAACAGAGATTTAAGAAAGGTCAAATGTATGGAAAATATTAGGTGATTTATGTACCCCATAAAAGTTGTGAATTGAATCCATTAATAGTATCTTCACAGTTTGTATTAAATCAGCTTTGGCGCATTCCCTAATCTTTAATAAAGTGGAGGAATTTATATTCTAAAAATTGGCAACTTAATTTTTAGTGTTAATTTTATTAAGAATTTATACAAATCCACTATCAACAATGTCTTTTCTAATAAAAAAATAACTACAAAGCCAATAAATATAAACATATGAGTGATAATAAAGAAAAGCTAAAAGCATTACAATTAACAATAGATAAGCTTGAAAAAACCTATGGTAAAGGAGCTGTAATGAAGTTAAGCGATGAAAAAGTAATGGACGTACCTTCTATTTCCACAGGATCTCTCGGACTGGACATAGCTCTTGGAGTAGGTGGTATCCCTAAAGGCAGGGTTATAGAAATTTACGGTCCGGAATCATCAGGTAAGACTACGCTTTCGATGCACTGTATTGCTGAGGCCCAGAAAAAAGGTGGTTTGGCAGCATTTATTGATGCGGAACATGCTTTTGACAAAATCTATGCGGAGAAGCTTGGAATTGACACCGAAAACTTATTGATCTCTCAACCGGATAATGGTGAACAGGCTTTGGAAATCGCCGAACATCTGATTAGGTCTGGTGCTATCGACATTATCGTTATAGATTCTGTTGCTGCACTGGTGCCTAAAGCCGAGCTGGAAGGTGAAATGGGAGACAGTAAAATGGGCTTACAAGCACGTCTTATGTCTCAGGCCTTGAGAAAACTGACGGGTACGATCAACAAAACGGGCTGTGCATGTATTTTCATAAACCAACTTAGAGAGAAAATAGGTGTTATGTTTGGTAACCCTGAAACGACCACGGGCGGTAATGCTCTTAAATTCTATGCTTCTGTAAGGTTGGATATCCGAAGAATAGGCCAGATAAAAGAAAGTGCTGACAATATTCTTGGAAACCGCACGAGGGTAAAAGTAGTCAAAAATAAAGTTGCCCCTCCTTTTAAAGTAGTAGAATTTGATATTATGTACGGACAGGGAATTTCTAAAGTTGGCGAAATTATAGATATAGGAGTAGAACTTAATATTGTAAATAAAGCTGGTTCCTGGTTTTCTTATGATGGAAACAAACTTGGTCAGGGAAGAGATGCCGTTAAAAAGATATTCGAGGATAACCCTGAACTGATGGAAGAAGTTGAGCTTAAAATTAAAGCTAAAATAAAAGGCGTAGATTTAGAAAAACCTATTCCTGCTCAGAAATAATTCCGTAATCATTCTTGTACGGTTATTTCAGAAATAGATCATAGAATATTAGAAGCTTTAGCCTTTTTAAAAAATGCTAAAGCTTTTTTTATTGTGTTCTGATTGCAATCACAGGATCAAGTTTTGCTGCAATTGCTGCTGGTATTACTCCGGCAATAGTACCGATTATAGACGCTACCCCTAGCCCGATCAAAATATTTTTTAAGGAAAGCACTATTTCCAAACTGCCTAAAGAGATAAAAGTGAGGCAAAAAACCAGCAGGATACCCACGCCTCCACCAATTACACTTAGAAATATCGATTCAAATAAAAACTGGAGCAGTATAAAATAATTTTTCGCCCCAATTGACTTTTGGATCCCTATAATATGAGTTCTTTCTTTTACAGATACGAACATGATATTGGCTATGCCAAAGCCGCCTACCAGAATAGAAAAACCACCAATGATCCAGCCGGCAATAGTAACAATATCAAAGACAGATGAGAGAAAATTAGCGATAGATTCGGGTCGATTCAAAGCAAAATTTTCTTCCTCCAGCGGTTTAAGTCCCCTTCGGGCGCGCATCAAACCGGTTATTTCATTTTCAAGCTCTATTAATCCTGTATCTTCTTCAAAACCTTTTACCGCAATTCTTGAATTGATGCCGTACATTCCACCGGTATAATACAATTTTTGAAATCCCTTGTAAGGTATTATACAAGAATTATCGCTACTTGGCATGCCCAACAAACTTTCTCCTTCTCTTTCCATGGTGCCGATCACAATATATTTAAGGCCTTTCACTTTTATTTCCTTTCCCACCGGATTTCCATTTGGAAACAAAGCCTCTACGACATCAGCACCAATAATGGCCACGTTTCGCGCATTATCTACCTCTTGTTGTGTAAAATAACGGCCATTGTCAATTTCCATTTCGAATACCTTATTATACTCATATGTTACTCCCAACAAGCCTATATCACTAATACTATTGTTCTCTCGCTTAAGAATAGTACCACCTTTCACCGCAAAAATGGTAACTCCCTGTTGGTTTTGAAGGTTTTCTTCTAAAAACTCATATTCCCGATAGTCGACTTGCGGCCGTTTCATGTATTCCCACCATGGATACTCTCCACCAAACCCGTAGGGCCATTTTTCAACGTAGATTACATTGGCTCCTAAAAATGAAAAGCTTTCTTTTATGCTATTTTCCAGGGAATCAACTACCGTAAACACCGCTATAATTGAAAAAATACCAATAGTAACTCCTAAAAGAGAAAGCGTTGTTCTCATTAAGTTCACCTTCAGCGCATTTGCCGCAAACCTGAAGCTTTCAAATATCAGCCTTATTACCTTCACTTTTGAGTTTTTCTTTTTAAGGACGCTATATAAACTATTTGAGCTAAAATTAATAATATTTGAAACAATTCATTAAGTTTGCAAATTAATTTTAACTAACCAATTTTAGCTTTTTTTTGCTAATTTATGGTTTATAAAAAAAGCCCGCATGAAACTGGGTAATTTTTAAATTAAAGTTACTCAGCAATGTTACCTGAAATCATCAGGTCAAGCTTCATGCAATTGAAAAACAATATAACAAATGAAATTATCAGAGTTCAAGTTTGATTTGCCTTCCGGTCTATTAGCTTTACATCCGGTAGAAAACAGGGATGAGTCGCGTTTAATGGTTTTACACCGAAAAGACGGTAAAATAGAGCATAAAATTTTCAAAGACGTTGTTGAATATTTTGATGAAGGAGATGTTCTTGTTAACAATGATACACGAGTTTTTCCTGCAAGGCTTTATGGCAACAAAGAAAAAACCGGTGCAAAAATCGAAGTTTTTTTACTCCGCGAATTGAACAAAGAGATGCACTTGTGGGATGTTTTGGTAGATCCGGCAAGAAAGATAAGAGTAGGAAATAAATTATATTTTGGAGATGGAGATTTAGTTGCGGAGGTTATCGACAACACCACTTCAAGAGG
>CAMPJM010000165.1 GCA_946886805.1 uncultured Flammeovirgaceae bacterium
TCTCCTGTTGCTGTCCAGCCAACGTTATAGCCATTAGTTGTTTCATCTTCGCAAGCCTGAATATCAACGCCGTCATTTCTGTAGGAATAGCCTTGGTTCCAGGCCAAACCTCCTGCATTTCCAGTAGTGTTGGTTACTTCATTATCGTGATAGGCTATGGTATGCCTGCCCAGATCAAAATCTGTAGCATAAATAATAGTATTGCCTGACGCAGCGATTGTCACCTCTTTAAATGGAATTGCTTCATCAGAATGAGGCTGGCGGATCATGGCGTCCACCACATCTTTATGATAAATATTGTTTTCAAGCTTTAAATTCTCTGTCAATTGCATGAGGCTTTGAAACGCTTCGTCCTCAGAAGGTTTTTCGCCAGTGCCGTTCCAGTAATCCAGAATATCCTGGTAACCCGGGTTTACCTTTATTTCCAGCGCATTATTGTAACCAAGCTTCTTCAAGGGCCACCATGCCCAGCCGATTCCATTCTCTTCTACAAGTGAAATTGCATCCGTAAACCAGGTATTGGAATTTTCCCCTGACTCTCCCAAATAAAGTGGCACGTTTCTTTCATTTCTTAGGTTCACCATCCCCTGAATGGCATCCTGAGAATTTCCATTCCAGTATTTATGAAAACTAATCACCAGATTATCATCCCAAAGTTCAGGAAGTCCGGAATAATTGTTTCCCCAGCAATTTCCTTCAATAATGATTAGATGGTTCTGGTCTACCTCCCTTATAGCTTCCGTTATTTCTTTTTGCAGTTCCCATAAGAGGGTATTCTGATTTTCCGCACAGCCATTCGGATCGGAAGCAATATTTTGAAATCCCCAGTTGGGTTCGTTGATGATATCATACCCTCCAATCATTGGCTCATCTGCATACCGTTCGGCAAGCTTTCTCCACAAAGCAATAGTTTTTTCCTGGTTTGCTTCGCTCTCCCACAAGGATGGCTTGCTGCTGTCATAGTCACTGATATCTGCATTTTTGCCTTGACCACCAGGAGCGGCATGAAGGTCGAGGATCAGGTACATATTATTTGCCTTGCACCATTCCAAAAGCTGATCGGTCATTTCAAAACCTTTTTCCAGCCAGGTTATTTTTCCTTCCACAGGCTCCGCTTCAATGGGAGGTGTGAAAAGTTTGTAATGCATAGGTAGCCTGATGGAATTATATCCCCAGGCAGCCATAAAATCCACATCAATTTTACGCATGTGATTTGCTAGCCAGGCATCATAAAATTGCTGTGTTTTCTCAGGGCCGATAAGAGCCTCTATTTTAGCCTCAATTTCATGTTGAGGACCGGAAGTTTTAAGCATATATCCCTCCTGAAGCATCCAACCGCCCAGGCCTATTCCCCTCAGGATTATTTCATCTCCGTTTTCATTTACTATTTGAGTACCCTCTGTTTTTAGATAGCTCTGGGCAAGTCCCTGTAGGGAAATACCAAAAAAGATCATTAACAGAAAAGTAATTTGCGCCGGTAAATACTTTTTCATAATTCAGAATTTAAATTTTACCAATTAACCACGGGTTGTGTCAAAGAGATGGCTAGGCCAAAACCCGTGGCTAATGATATTTGACCCGCCATCTGGCGGGTCAATTTGGTTTATAAAACTTCGGAAGAAGCTGAATCAGGACTTAATTCATTTCAACCAGTTCGACATCACTTATTGTAATACCATCAGTTCCAAAGCTGCCGCCCCCATTGCTACCTGCTTTTATTACCAAGTAGATGGTGCCACTTTCGTCAAATGTTGCCAATCCTTGTGTTCCCGTTCCTGGTGCATCGTTACATCCTATAGTGGCTAAATCATCTTCAAATGGCTCCACTCCACAACCAGCCCAAGTATTGAGACCCGTATAACCTCCAACTGTATAATCGGTTCCTTCAACAGGTTCTGTTTCACCAAAATATATCTCAAACCAAGTATTGGCAGCACCTGAACCTGTTACATGAGCAGAGAACTTATATTTCTGTCCGGCCTCTACTTCCACAGCTTGCCAAACGGCTACATGAGTGTCCTCAGTTGTTGAATTTGAGAACTTTAAACCACTTTCTGTAAATTCAGTAGTGGCTTGAGTGCCAGTACCAGGATTAAACACCGTCCAGAACTCATCACTTGTCATATCCCCACCTGTCACAACATCAGCACCTGCTACCAAGCCGTCATACCAGTTACCTACTGGTTCTTCATCATCCGGATCCTCTTCCAGGCCTTCTGGTTTAAAAGTATACGTCCATATACCACCTCCAAAATCAATTTCAACAACTAACTTTTTATCTGTTATTTCTAAAATCGTATAAGTGATTGATCCTCCTGCTTCAACAGGCATTTGTATTTCTCCTACGTTCGCGACCTTATAAAGGCCAAGGTAGGCACCTTCTCCATTCACTGTAATTTCATTTGAAGAAACTTCATAGGTGTGGTCTGAACTTGCCCCCCAAGCTGCATAGTCAGGACCAATACTACTCCAATCAGCACAGGCATCTCCTGATTCTAAGCCAAGTAAACTGTTGCCTTCCACCCACACATCACCAAGGTTGTCAAATGCAAAAGTTCCATCTGCATAGAAAGTAAATTGGTCGTTTAGAACACAATTTCTCATTTCCACCTCACCCTCAGGAACTTCCCACCATACTGTTGAACGATCAGCAGGTCCCACAGCAAGTGAACCAGCGCCAGCCAATACCCAAGTCTGGGAATCACTGCAACCTGTTAGCAAGGCAAGATTGTCACCAAAACAGCCAGCCGCGGGGTCATTCTCGGCCACTGTGACCGTATTTTCTGCGGTAACCATTCCAGCTTGTGTAAATGCATTCATTTTAACTGTATATTCTCCAGCCATAGGAAAATAGGCTGTATCAACTTTTTCTCCCATGGCAAAACCAAATCCTGTATCCCACTGATAAGAAGCAGCTTTTGTTTCGCTCGTTAAAAGGTAAGTATTTACTTCTCCTTCAACTGGGGTAATTGTAAACGATGCCTCTGGTTTTGGGCCTAGTTCATAATCCTCTTCATCAGGCGTACAGGCACCGAGAAATCCAACTACCGCCAACAAAAGCAGTAATTTATCTGTAATTAATTTTATTGTTAGTTTCATCTGTTTATATTATCTTTTATGGTCAGATGGAATCGCCTATAATCATCCTCTCGTGAGTCAAAGCTTCTGACATGGCGATTTCATATTTTTTGATTTTAATTAGGTCGTAAATGCTTTCAAACATCTAATTAATAAGCCGGATCTTGTTCTAATGAAGTATTAGAAAGTTCCAACAACGGAATCGGTAAGAATTCATGTTTTCCTTCAACGAAGCCCATAGGGGACAAGGCATCTGCAGCCTGCCCAGTGCGGAGCAAATCGAACCATCGGTGGCCTTCTGTTGCCAATTCAATCCGTCTTTCATGAAAAATATTCTCGAAGGTAGCAGGCACTGAACCCAAACCTACACGTGCCCGGACAGCATCTAGAAGTGCTTGTGCCCTGGCAGCATCCCCTCCACCTCGAACTAGGGCTTCGGCCTCCATCAGATAGGTGTCGGCAAGTCGTATTTCATACATATTTTGAGGGAAGTTCAATTCAAAATTGCCACCACCTGTAGAAACATCTTCCGTTTTTCCAGCAAATTTTGCTATAAAATATCCCGTATTCTCGCCACCTTCTATGTAAGAGACCACACCGGCCTGTGCAAGGCTATCAATATTATAAACTGTTGATTTATACCGTGGATCATATTCGTTGCCCTGCGATATAAATTCATCGACCAGGTCTTGGGTAATAGGATTAAAACTCCACCCTGAAGAGAGTTCGGGAGCTCCCGCGTCAGCATCTAAAATGGTATATCCTCTGGGTCCAGTATTCACATTATACACATTTCCTTCTGTACAACCAGTACAGCCCCATTCGCCATTGGACTTAGAAGTATGACCAATTTCAAAAATTGATTCACTGTTGTACTTGTTGCTTACATCCCATAAGTCTGCATAATTATCCAGTAGGCTGTATCCGAATTCGCTTGTTGCGCCTGGTGTTCCATTGACCATTTCTAATTGGTCAGAAGCAAGATCAAATTTTTCTTGGTGCAGGTATACCTTTCCTAGCAACGCTCTAGCAGCTCCTTCTGTAGCTCTTCCTCCTTCTGTTGCTATGGGCACTGTAGTGGGAAGGTCAGGAATAGCCTCCGTTAAGTCCTTTTCAATTTGTTCGAAAACGAGGTTCCGCTCTACCTGAACTACATTATACATTTCAGCGGTAGATACAGGTTCCGTAAAGAGTGGAATGTTCTGGAAAAAGCGGATCAGGTCAAAATAATAGAATGCCCTTAAAAACTTTGTTTCTGCAACGAACCTGCTTTTTAAGTTTGCATCCATTTCAGCTTCAGGGAGTTTGGCAAGGAGTACATTGCAACGAAAAATACCAGCAAACCCTTTAGCCCATAAATCGCCCTGCGGCCCTAAGGAAGGATCCAAGTCAAAACTGTTCATGACCAACAAAGTTTGCATATCAGTGCCCCCGCCACCGCCACCAAGGCAGTCATCGGAGGCAGCATTGGCCACTGCTACCTTGGTGTTGAAACCTCCAACCCAATATACTGCGTCATAGGCAGCGACTAATCCATTGAATGCTTCTTCTGCATTTCTATAATAATTAGCTTCCAAGCTTGTTCCTATAGGTTCTACCTCCAAGAATTCATCCTTACAAGACGTCGTAAACTGAAGCCCAATTGTAAGCAGGAGTACGTTAATTATATATCTATTTTTCATTTTATTTTTATTTTGATTAAAAACCAATATTTACGCCTACCATAAACGAACGGGCTTGAGGATAAATGCCCCTGTCTACACTGAGGATATTACCTCCACCAATTTCAGGGTCAAATCCTGTATATTTCGTGAAAGTCAACAGATTTTCGCCCATTATGTAGAATCGTGCTTTATTCAAGCCAATTTTTTCAACAATATTTTGTGGAAGTGAATAGCCTAACTGAAGAACTTTAATCCTAAAATAATCCCCTTTTTCAAGGTAAAAATCAGAAGGGTTTCCAAAATTCCTATTGGGATCTCCATTTACTAAACGAGGGTAATCATTGGATGTCCCCGGTCCGGTCCATCGGCCTAGGGCATTAGATTGATAATTGGCTTCCAGAATATCAATTCTTCGAAGTCCCTGAAATATATCATTTCCGGCTGCGCCCTGTCCAAATATAAGGATATCGAATCCCTTAAAATCAGCATTGAACGTAAGGCCATAAGTCAGGGTGGGCGTAGGATTGCCAATTATTGTCCTGTCAGCTTCAGTGATCTCACCATCACCGTCCCTGTCCTCCCAAATAAAGTCACCTGGAGAAGCCTCAGGCTGTATTACTACCCCTTCACTATTCACATGGTTTTCTATATCGGCCTGCGTTTGAAAAATCCCTAGTCTGTTAAATCCAAAGAATGAAAAAGCAGGTTGCCCCACCATTGTTCTGGTGATAGGATAGCTACTTGATTGAAATGTCGCCCCTCCGTCCAAAAATTGTACATCCCCTAAATCAGTAACTTCATTCCTCAAGTGCGTAATATTACCATTGAAAGAAAAGTTGAGTTCTCCGATTTGTTTGTTGTACCCCAATTCCAATTCTACCCCTGTATTTTCCAAACTAGCAACATTTGCAGCAGGATTTGCAATTGCACCTACGAAAGCCGGTATTCTAGGATTACCTAAAATGCCTGAAGTTTCTTTTTTAAACCAGTCAAAGGTTACATTAAGGCCTTGGAGAAGTGTAGCTTCAAATCCAACATTTATAGAAGTTGTTTCCTCCCATTTTAAGTCAGGGTTAGCGGGGGCATCGGGACTCCACCCTATCATCCAGTTTTCTTCATTACCAAAAACATAATTCCTTCCCGGACTGACTGTAGATAAATAAGCAAAGTCGCCCACATTATCATTACCTACTACACCATAACTACCTCTAATCTTCAGGAAGTTGACCACATTATTGGAGGGCCAAAACGCTTCATTAGAAGCGACCCATCCTGCTGATGCAGAAGGGAAAATACCATATTTATTTTCAGACCCAAACCGTGAAGATCCATCCCTTCTAACAATGGCCGTAAACAAGTATTTTTCGTCATAATTATATGTTAAACGAGAAAATAAGGAAGCTACCGTATGAGCAGGGTTTTCATAACCACCGTGGTTGGTGTTTTCTATAGGAACCTGGTAGTTCATAGAAGCATCATCAAAGTTATCAACCGGAATATCATACTTTGTTAAACTTACGCCTCTGGATGCACCGTCTCTATATGCACCCTGACCCAATAATATGGTAAAGTTGTGCTTTTGTAAAGACTTCGTATAGGCAATTGTATTTTCTATATTAAAGTTAAGTACCTTATTTGTGCCACGGGTAAATGCGGTTTGAATGGTGGTATTGGAAGGATTAAGCCAGAAAACGGGTGTAAAACTTTCATTGCCCCAATAGGCCAGCTTTGTCCCTACGGTAGATCTTACAACCAAGCCATCTATAGGTTCCGCTTCGGCATAAACGTTCCCCACAACATTATCACTCCATCCATAGTTGCCCAAGCGG
Source organism: uncultured Flammeovirgaceae bacterium (assembly GCA_946886805.1). The sequence continues at coordinate 6,572 of CAMPJM010000165.1, forward strand.
GTGGAAATATAGGCAAGTGGATTAGTCATTTCCTGTTGTACCACAGGAGAAATACCATAAGGATTTCCAAAAGCATCCCTTCTAACGCCTACATTAGTATAGGGAGAGGCATTTGCCTTTGCTGGATCAGTTTCCACTAGTGGTGTGATTGGATCAAGATTAATCGCAGAACTTAGAGGACCACCAAACTCACTATTGGTATTCCCAAGACCTATACTTTTTTCACGAGAATATCCAAGGTTCTGGCCAACTGTTAGCCATTTGGCCAATTTGTGTGTTGAATTAAGCCGAAGGTTTATTCTTCTATATTTCGAAATATCAGAGGCGACAATTCCTTCCTGTTCAAAATAACCAAAGGAAGTGTAAAATGTGGACACGTCGTTTCCACCGCTTATGCTCAGTTCATGATTTTGCCTTCTGGCATCATCATTGAAAATAGCATCTTGCCAATCTGTCCCTTCACCCAATGAGGCAGGATCAGCATATAACAAACTTCCACCTCCGGCTATACTTGCCTCATTTCTTAAAGTTGCATATTCTGTAGCATTCAAAAGGTCAAGCTTCCTTGCCGGTGCAGAGGTTCCGTAAAACCCATTATAGTTTACGCTCAATTCGCCCGATTTCCCTTTTTTAGTTGTTACCAGAATTACACCTGCCGCAGCCCTTGCACCATAAATTGCCTGGGAAGCCGCATCTTTCAACACTTCAATGGATGCAATATCAGATTGGTTTAAATAACTAATACCACCACCATCGACAACAACGCCGTCAACTACCCATAAAGGACTGTTATTGTTGAGTGTTGTCAGGCCTCGCACTAACACTGTCGCAGCAGAACCAGGTTGGCCAGAGCTGGAAGCAATAGTCAAACCAGAAACTCTACCTTGTAAAGCTTGTTCTACTCTGGTAATAGGCAAGGTTTCAAGGTCTTCTGCTTTTACACTGGAAATTGCACCAGTAACGACACTTTTCTTCTGGGTACCATATCCTACCACAACTAGTTCCGTTAGGGTGGAAATATCTGGCATCAAAGACAGCTCTATGTTTGTCTGTTCCCCTACTGCTACTTCCTCTGTGAGATAGCCGATAAAAGAGAAAACGAGTACATCTGTGGGTGCCGCTTGCACTGAAAAGTTACCTTCCACGTCCGTAACTGTACCTTGGGTCGTATTCTTAATTAAAATATTTACCCCCGGTAGAGGCTCATTGGATTCGCTATCTGTTATCTTCCCTGATACTGTGGCTGTTTGTGCCCAGACCAGATTCGAAAAAAACAGTAGCCCTAAACATGCGTATAATTTTACTCTCATACATCTTGGTTTTTAGAGTTAGAAATGATTGTTGTTTTGTTGTCTCAACTTGCAAACGTTTGCAAATCATTCCTCAAACAAATAGAATTAAGACCACAGGACAAATTTTTCTTACCCACTTCGATTACTTCAAATCTATTTTGGATTACACCAGCACTACTTCAATCGCCATAATTAATTGATTGTCAATAAATTGTATTTTGAGAAATTATCAACCGATGAGTACTGATGGGAAGGAAGGGAATTCTG
>CAMPJM010000166.1 GCA_946886805.1 uncultured Flammeovirgaceae bacterium
TCCTTTTCCTTTTCACGCTTGGCACAACCAACAGAGATGCACAAGAGCAAAATCAATGTAAACGAATATCTCACTTCTTTCTAATTTTATATATTTCTACCCCTTTGCCGTTAATGCTAAATATTAATTGATCATCTACCTCAACTATACTTCGCACATCTCCGGTAAGATTAAATCCGGATTTATGTTGAGGGATATAAGTAAATTGCCCCTCCCCGTTCCCCTGGAGTAAGATGCCATAATTAGCATCATATTTACCAAAACGTAATCTTGCCTGATTTATATTACCGCACATTAATAGATCCTTATATCCATCGGAATTATAATCGAATGAAATGGTAGTAAATACAGGAGAAAATTGCGCCTGAACCGGCAAAGCACTAACTTCAAATTTGGAACCGTCTTTTCTCGTAAATACAGTTGTCTCTAATCTTTCCACAGAAAGGCGTTCTGCCTTGCCTAGCTCATCCTTTGTGAAAATATCATCAATGGTGGCCTCTGAATAACTTTCGTAGGTAGGAAACGAGGTTCTCTTTGAACTCATCTGACGCATCAATTCATCTCTCGTGACATAAGGGTAATCTTTTCCCTGTACATAAAAAGTTAAAAACGGATCTACAGAGCCATTATCATCAAAATCATCATAATAAAGGGAAGCAGGCTCTTTGGCTGAAGCTTTCACCTGGGAATTTAAACCTATATTTCCGATCACCAGTTCCGGAACATCATCACCATTTAAATCATCAATTAATAAATCATTCCACCACCCGCTGTATTCTTCCTCAAAATAAGTTTTTGTATCGTTTACAAGCTTTCCATTATCATTTTTAAAAATACTAACAGGCATCCATTCTCCAACCACAGTCAGTTCATGCTTTCCATCTCCATCAAGGTCATGCCATTCGGCGTCTGTGACCATACCAGGGTTTACAAGATCCTGAGCAACTTGGCTGGTTTTATCTTCAAATTTTCCCTTCATATTATTGATCAGCAAATAACTTCTTGGTGCTTCAGGATAACGACCTGGAATGACCCTACCTCCTATAAAAAGATCTATAAAACCATCATTGTTAATATCAGAAGCAGTTACGCAACTTGTGCTGGTAAACATATCTGGTAAAGCAGCAAAACTTTTAACAAATTTTCCATTCCCTTTATTGATATAAAGCCTATCCTGAAGTAAAGTATCCTGAGCCATATAATTGTTATAGCCTCCACTTCCAACATACAAATCTAGAAGATGATCATTATTTATATCTACAAAAAGAGCAGCCACATCTTCGCTCATTTTATCCTGTTCAAAAACTTCTGAGTTTTGCTGCATAAAAGAACCATCGGTTTTTTGAAATAACAATATTCCCGCTTGCCCTTCGGCTCCACCTATATACAGATCTTCTAAATTGTCATTATTCAAGTCTGCTTTTGCGATACATGGACCAGCGAAAGACAGCGGATTTATTAGCAAGGGTTGTCTCTTAAAATCGATAGGAGTCTTTTTTGTGGCCTTAAAATCTATTAGGTCTTCGACTTTTTCAAAATAAACTTCCTCCTTTTGCTGTGGGATAAATTCTCCTAAAGCATCTTCTTGCGACAATTTTAAAACTTGATCTGTCTTAACGTTATATAGCATTTGCTGCTTTCCATCGAGCCAAACTACTCTTAAGGAATCTATTACCTCAATAGTGCCGAGACCAAAATGGAGAATTCCTGGTAGACTTGATTGATAACCTCTTGCTGTTGCCAATTCCTGATACTGTTGCTTTCCTTTTGAATATAGCCACACTTTAGCTCCTATTCCCTCAGTATTTCTTTCTTTTCCACTTAGTTTTAACTTTAAAAAATGATGATCTAATAATGCATCAGCTTGATTTTGATAGACAAAAGCGGCTTGATTTATATTGTTGATGATCAGTTCTAAATCGCCGTCGTTGTCAAGATCCGCATAAGCAGCACCATTGCTATTGGAAGCATGATCCAGGCCCCATGCCGACCGCTGCTGAGAAAAGGTTAGGTCACCGTTATTCTTAAAAATGTAATTCTTTACATTAGAGGAAGGAATCGCATTTACCAATTCAAGCACCTTTTGAGGATCCAGAGAACTGGACATTTTTTGATAAAACGAACTTTTATATTTTATAAAATCAAGGTTAGTAAAATCTCTTAAGAAGCCGTTACTAACGAAAAGATCTTTAAAACCGTCATTATCATAATCGGCAAACAAAGGCGCCCAACTCCAATCGGTATTGGATACCCCAGCCAATTGCCCAATCTCACTAAAGGTACCATTGCCATTATTTAAATGAAGCATGTTACGCATATATTGATTATGAAATCCTACTCTTACAAACATCTGATAGTATTCATAATTGTCTGGCGAAAACAATAATTTTTGTCTTTTATTATCCTCTGGCAACATGTCAAGCGTATAAATATCTGGCAGGCCATCATTGTTGATATCGCTGATATCAGTACCCATCGAATAAAGTGATATATGTCCAAGGCTACTTTGTATTTGATCCGTAAAAGTACCGTCTCCATTATTGATATAAAGATTGTCAGGGGCTGAATAATCATTGCTGACATAGATATCCTGCCAGCCGTCCATGTTAATATCTGCAATGCCCGCACCTAAGCCATAAGTTAACGGAGAGCCTGCAAGTCCAGCCTCCTTAGATATTTCTGTGAAGTAATTATCATTATTTCTAAAAAGCTTCACCCTTACATTAGGTGCTTCTTCCTTCAAAATTTTTGCAATGCTGTAGTCATCGAGATTATTGTAAATGGTAATGTTGTGGTTTAATAAAAACATATCAAGGTCACCATCTCGATCGTAATCAAAAAAAGTAGCACTTGTGCTGTAAGCTGAGTCTGCAAGGTTATATTTTGCTGCCTGTTCTAAGAACTTTACATTACCAGTTGAATCAACACCTTGATTAATAAATAACTCATTTGCTCTTGCATAACCCGGCATATGTCCTGAATAGCAGACATAAATATCCAAAAGACCATCACCATTCACATCAGCCATGGAGGTACCGGTCGCCCAACCAAGTTTTTTACCTGCTACACCTGCTTTTTCAGTAACATCTACGAATTTCATACTGCCACCATTGATATAAAGCTTATTGAAAACCATATTTCCGGTGAAGTAGATATCCTGTAAACCATCATTATTAACGTCTCCTGCTGCAACACCACCTCCATTATAGAAGTACTGGTACATTAATATATTGCCATAGGGATTGTTGGTAAGGGTGTTTGAAAATTTTATATTGGTAGTATTGGACGATAGAAGTTTAAAGAGGGTTTCTTTAACCTTTTGTGCTGAAACAACTTCTTCTTTTTTGTCCTTTTTGCCTTGCTCCTGACAACCAAATACAATTAATATTAAAATGACGAATCTGAATTTTATAAAGTATAATTCTTTAAGCCTTTTTAGCATCTTCTAAAGATATAGGATTGTTTTTTCAAAAAGATAGGTCGGGGAACATGAAATTTATTGACCCAAGCTACAAGAATTAGCGGATTAAATTTGGATCCAACTAGACCAGGAAATGTAATAAATTCAGGTTTTAATAAAAGAATGCGCTATGTTAAAAAACCCATAGCGCATTCCAGTAAGTTAAGTATTGTTATTTCAAAACTACTGCATCAACATAAATTAGATTGTTTTCAGTGCCTACATCTTGAAGTACTAATTCACTAATATCAGATGGATTTTCTAAGTCACTTAAGGGAATTATAAAGGTTCTATATTCACCAGGAACAACATCCAACGCTTTAGATTTAGATGTAACTCCATCACTCCCTTTTATATACAACTGTACATCTCCTCCTGTTGCAGGGTCACCGTATATTGATAATGTTATCGTCTTATACCCCGTCAAATCAAAGGCTGAAGGTTTAGGATAAATTTGAACCCCTCCCCATGTTCCCTGATAATTTACCTTAATTGCATAATTGCCATTAAGCGGTTGCTCTTGATTTGCATAATCTCGAACACTTCCCCAGCCTCCATTTTCCCATACATCAATAAATTTCTCTTCAAACACAACTATTCTAGGAACTTCAGTTACGACGATAATAGTAAAGTCTTCTTCTGTGGAAACAGTACCAGTAGCAGTAATAACAGTAACGATTCCTGTAGAAGCTACTTTAGGGACTCTAAATGTAAGGCTGGTGGGACCATCAACTTCAAATTCTGTTTCTGTTTCACCTATTTTAACCGATTCGACATCAACAAAGTTAATTCCCTCAATAGTAATTTCTTTGTCCGCTTCTCCACTCATTGAGGAAACAGAATTTATTACAGGTTGATCCAAAATAGTAATTGTAACTTCGTCAGAGCCTCCACCCGTTCTAACAACGATATTTGTTTCGCCAAGTACAGAACTAAAAGGAATAGTAAACACTATAGTATTTTGAGTAGCAGTAAAATCTACCGAAGCACCACCGATTAATACTTCATTAACCCAATTTAACTCCTCTCCAGTAATAGTTATCTCACTTCCCGGTAAAGCTTTAAGGGGGGAAACTTCTATAATCGTAGGTTCAACAACAGCCCTAAACAACATCCTATCTGACCCGTTTGGACTATAAACAGCAATGTTCAGTTCTCCTACTTCTACTTCATTAGGAACTTTTGATGTAATAGTAGTCGCAGTTTTAGTAAACTCAGCATCAACATTTCCAAATTTAACTTCGGTTACATCTTCAAAATTAACACCGGTTAAAATGACTTCCGTTCCACGTAAACCTTCTGTAACGGATATTTCCGTAATAGTGGGTTTAAGTTGTAAATAGGAACTTACTTCTTCATCATCGCCGCAACTTACCGCAACCAGCAGTAAGAAGGGGATGAAGAAAAACAATAAATTTTTATCTATATTTTTCATTTATTTAATTTTATAGTAAGAGTTATAAGTTCATTAACCTAATCAACAACATTTTGTATCCTCACATTATCATATGCTATGACAGCATGATCGCTATCTCCTTCGGTGGTTTTTTGAAGAATTAAACGAAATGAATTGTTCCCATCAGCTCTTCCTTTAGTTAGATCACCATACTCAGACAATCCGAGTCCATTTAATGGAATAGATAAGGTATACCATGTTCCATCTGTGCTTTGAATATAATCTGCCAGTACAGACGACGTTTGAATTTCTGCCCCTGATGCATCATAAACTACCAAAAACATTGAAAGTCCCTCTAATGAGGTAGTTACTACAGCCATTTCCATTTTTATCTCAAAATTGGAGATGGCAATGGTAGAATCATATTTTGTTGTTGGCGTAAAATTAGTCCACCAGCTGCCATCTGTATAATCCCAGTCAGTGAAATGAAGAGCCTTTTTTTCATTCCACCCATAGCTACCTGGTATTGGCATGTTAATAAGATTAAAGTTACCATCAATAGGTTCTATGCCCACAGCTGTATTGGTAATTTCTCCCCAATATGCTACTCTATTTATATCATCGAAGTTTGTTATCATTCCGTTGCCATCATAAAATCGCGTGTTCCTACTTGCAGATGAATTCCCACTTTCCGAAGAAACAAAAATATCCAAATCACCTTCCTGAGGATCAAATCCTTCCGGAATAGTTACACTCATAGATCCACCATTAGCAGAAGTGCTAATTCCTTCAATTGTATAAACATCACCAGGAAAGAAAACTGTATCCACAAAGAAAAAATAACTACCGTACAAAGTAATTTTATCGCCAGCTTTTGCTAATGTATTACTAATTTGCTCAATTCTTGGTGCCGGAGGTAAGGTTTCGAAACTAATAACAGCTTCACCAAAAGGGTTTATCACTCTTAATGTATGTGGTAAATTGGGTGTTGTAGCCACGGTTGGAACACTATCTAAAACAGTTACAATTAGATGCGTTTCAGTAGCGTACTCCGGATTAATATTTATAGGGTAATCATTCATATACACCATTGAGGTACTAGCCAAATTTTGCCCAACAACAACCAATGTACTACCCAAAGTACCTTTTGTAAAGGCACTATCAGCAGTCGCAGGATCTGTAAATCGCACTCTTTCAATTATAGGCGCTGCACCACTTACATCTTCATCATTATTACAGGATGTAAGAAATAGACCACCTCCACTGAAAAAGAATAAGAGCAAATAGCTTATTCTAAAATTATATAAAATTTTATTTTTCATATTCAAATTTCTAAAGTTTAACATTTTTTAACTAACGGATAGATCGCTTATTAAATTTCTTCCTCAAAATTATAAGGAGTAGGATCTTTTCTCAAATTAGGAGCCGTGGTCAACTCAGTAGCAGGAAGTGGTATATAAAAATTACTTTCTGTTACAGGATAATAATCCTGTAAAGGCTTAGGGTCATCTCCTTCTTCATCAGAGGTATCCTCCTTTATCTCCCATTGAACTGCTACATTTCTTCCGTTCTGATCTTCAAATTTGGTAGGATACGCCCTAAAAAAACCTCTGAATTGGTTGCTAAGAATAGTATATGCCTTACTTGGATTATAATAATGTAGTCTTACAAAATCATACCAGGATTGTCCTTCCATAGCAAATTCTTTCAGTCTCTCGTCAAAGATATCTTCCCAGGTTAAAGATGTTTTAGGATCCAAACCTGCTCTTTCGCGGATTTCATTTACATAACGTAAAGCTTCAGGATCGCTTGTAGAACCTGAATTACCTAGAACAGCTTCAGCATATATCAAATAAACGTCCGCAAGCCTTAACATATAAGTTCCGATGTCCGTTCTTTGCTGCTGAACTCTTCCGTCGTTATCCTCGGGTCTTCCAATTACATATTTTTTAACCCAAACCCTTCCATTGTATTCTACACCATCTTCATCTTCGCTATTTACAGGAACAATTAGCTCCTGACATTCTCCCCCGGATGGACATTGTGTAATTTCAGAATAATGATCCGCTGGCAGCATAAAAGTTGCTTTTAACCTTTTGTCACGTGTTTCAGCATCAATAATAAATGGATTAAAAGATTGACCATCTGTTTCCACGTTGGCATACTTTTTTAGCATATATGCTGATGCGCCTATATCTCCCCCCCAACCGTCACCAAAACCGGTAATTTCTGAACCATATGCTAAAAATGCCTGTACGCTATTCTGCGCACCATAATCGCCGTTATAGATCCATTGAAGTGAAAATAAGCTCTCTTCATTATTGTTGTTTTCTAATAAAAACAAATCTGCATATTCTGGCATTAAACTAGCACCACTATTTTCAATAGTTCTCTTAGCAAAGTAAGCTGCACTATCCAAATAGGTTTGATTTCTACTTCCACTTCCTCCCACACCTGCATAAGTTAAATACATTTTAGAAAGCATCCCTTCACCAGACCATTTAGTTAACCGTCCTTCTCTAATTGGATTCTCCAAAAGATTCTCAGATGCATATCTAAAATCACGAATAATAAATTTCCAGACACTTTCGATCGTATTTCTCGTTATAGAAGTGTCCTGAAGTAAGGTGGAGTTATCCGTAATAATAGGAACAGCGCCCCAATTTTGAACCAGATAAGAATAAGCCAGCCCTCGCATAAACCTTCCTTCAGCTATAGCGTGCCGTTTAATATCATCCGAAACCGCTTCTCCTGCGTAAGTTTCCACATTATTAATTAACGTGTTGGATTGACCAATAATATTATAAAAAGATCTCCACGAACTTCCGTTTTCTTCCGTTGTTCCAGTAGTATTCATCCTTATATTTTCTACTTGGTAAGAATTGGAAGTTAAGATTCCTCCTCTTCCATCACCAATTCCATGAGAAGCTTTGTCGTTATATGCAAACCATACGATGTTATACAATGGAGCTGTACCTGCTAGCACCTGCTCATTTGTACTATAGAAATTAGCATCAACAATTCGATCCTGAGGAGGCCTTTCCAAAAATTCATCACTACAAGAGACCGAAAATGTCAAAAGCAACAGGCAGGATAAATAATTTATATATTTTATATTATTCTTCATTTTTTTAAATTTAAATATCTAAAAG
>CAMPJM010000167.1 GCA_946886805.1 uncultured Flammeovirgaceae bacterium
AAGGCATGTTATGAAGAATGTAAAAAACATGATCATGAGCATTGTCAAAAATGTGCTGAGAAATGTAAAGAATGCTACGAAGCCTGTGAGGAATATTCAATACAGCATGCGTAGGCTTAGGTATTGGGGATTAGGTGTTGGACTTAGCGAGATAGCAACTGGCCGATTGGCAATAGAAAACGGGTCAGCCAAGGCTTTTCGATAGGCATGGCAGTAGCTGATTATCTTTATTGTAGATAATCGCCAGTTTAGCACCCTCTACCTTAGGATCAAGCGATATTTCTATGGAGCGAATATTTCTAAGAGCGGAAAAGATGCTTCTGTAGTTGGGTTGAGGGATCCCGGTCCGAAAGACTCCGGACTCGATTCGGAGAACAGGTCCGGGAATGTCTGTTATGGATTGTTCTTTAGCTATTTGAGCCGCAGCAAAAGAGCATTTCATTCCCAAATCCGCTAATTTTCCTGTGATTTAACACAATTCTTATCAATAAAAACGACCCGATTATACACCACAGCTTTTCGACTTAATCCTGTTTTTTGTCTTTTATCTCCTGTCAAACATCTGCTATCTAAAACCTGCAATCGAAAATCTAACATCTACTGTCTAATGTCTAAAATCTAGCATCTAAAATCTACAGTCTATCCTTTATGCCTTTCCATCAAAACACCCATCACCACATCCAAATCGACATCTTTGGCTTCTAATAGCACCAAATAATGGTACATTAAATCCGCTGCTTCGTTTTTAAACAGGTCTGCATTATCGTCCTTTGCTTCTATTACTAATTCAACAGCTTCTTCGCCTACTTTTTGAGCCACTTTATTGATGCCCTTTTTAAACAAACTGCTGGTATAAGAACTATCATTAGGGTTGTTTTTTCTGTCTCTTATAACGGCTTTAAGGTAATTTAGAAAGCCTGCCTTTCCTGAAGATTGATTGTGGAAACACGTTTCATCTCCTGTGTGGCAAGCAGGACCTTCCGGCACTACTTTGATCAACAATGTGTCCTGATCGCAATCGAGGCTAATTTCCTTGACATATAAAAAATTACCAGAAGTCTCCCCTTTGGTCCACAGCCTTTCCTTTGTCCTGCTATAAAAAGTTACCTTATTTTCTGACACTGTTTTTTGAAAGGCTTCTTTATTCATATAGCCCAGCATCAGCACTTGTCCTGTTCGAACATCCTGAATAACAGCAGGAACAAGGCCATTAACTTTCTTAAAATTAATTTGACTTAATAAATCACTCATTATTTAAAACTTGAAGGAACTGTATAAGGGTTTATCTAAAGAAAACAAAAGTAAAACTAATTGACAGAGAACGCAAAGAAAAAACAAAACAGAAACTCCTCCTTCCGCCTTGCAAATTACGACAAAAGCCGGATAGGGATGCCATACTGGTGTAAATGGGCTTTTAACTCAGGTAGCGGCACTTCGCCAAAATGAAAAATACTCGCCGCCAAAGCTGCATCGGCATTTCCCTGCACAAAAACATCAATAAAATGATCCATGTTCCCTGCTCCACCTGATGCAATTACAGGGATTGTTAGGGTAGTTGAAATCAAAGAGGTCAGTTGATTGGCAAAACCTGCCTTGGTACCATCATGGTCCATAGAAGTAAGCAAAATCTCGCCTCCCCCACGCTCCTGTATTTCCTTAGCCCAAAGATGGGTCTCAAGTTTCGTAGGTTTTGAACCTCCGTGAGTATGCACAATATGTTTATCCGCAATATGCCTGGTATCAATGGCCACTACAATGCACTGGCTTCCAAATTCCCTCGCTAACTCATCTATTAAATCTGGATTGGTCACCGCAGCTGAATTGATGGAAACCTTATCTGCTCCCCTGCTAAGCAAGGCCGATACGTCATCCATTTTGGAAATTCCTCCGCCAACGGTAAAAGGTATGTTAATTTCTGCCGCTACACGATTCACCAATTCCAGAATTGTTTTGCGTTTCTCAAGGGTGGCAGTAATATCCAGAAATACCAATTCGTCCGCACCCTGGTCAGAATAAATTCTAGCAAGCTCCACAGGATCTCCGGCGTCTCTCAACTGCCCAAAATTTATACCTTTTACAGTTCTGCCTTCTTTTATATCCAGACAAGGTATTATTCGCTTTGTATGCATTTTATTTATTATTTGAGACGTGATAAATCAGAACGAGACGTGATAAATCACGTCTCTACGACGACGGCAAAAAGGGTTCTAATTCTTTTAAACTAAATCTGTTTTCGTAGATGGCTTTGCCTATGATTACACCATATGTTTTTGCTTGGGCTAATCTTTCCAAATCTTCAATAGAAGACACGCCACCACTGGCGATCAGGTCAAGCGACGGGAATGCTTCCATAATCTCTTTATACAGTTCAAAAGAAGGGCCTTCCAAAACGCCATCTTTGGACACATCCGTGCATATAGCGTATTTTATCCCCTTTTGAATATAATCCTCCAAAAAAGGAAAAATTTCTACCTTACTATTTTCCTGCCAACCACTTACCGCAATCATACGGTCTTTGACATCTGCGCCTAAAATAATTTTTTCAGCACCAAATTCCTCTAGCCAAGCTTCAACCATGGCAGGATTCTTAATGGCTATACTGCCACCCGTAATTTGCCTGGCACCTGCATTAAAGGCGTCTCTAATATCCTGGTCCGATTGTATGCCACCACCGAAATCAATATGTAAACTTGTTTTTGTAGCGATCTTTTCGAGGGTAGAAAGATTGACAATCTTCTTCTTCAGTGCGCCGTCAAGATCCACTACATGTAATCTTTTTATACCTGCTGCCTCAAATTCCATGGCAACCTCCACAGGATTTCCTCTGTACTCTTTTTTTGTTGAATAGTCGCCTCGCGTTAACCGGACACACTTTCCGTCAATAATGTCAATGGCGGGAATGATATGCATTTTTTGAAATTATGGATGTTAAATTATAAATTATGAATGGAAAAAAGCCTGCCTAGGAGATGAGGGACAGAAAATTCTTCAAAATCTGTTCGCCGTCCTTGCCGCTTTTTTCAGGGTGTGCCTGGACTGCATAGAAATTATCTTTATGCAACACAGCACTAAAATCTACCATATAGTTGGTGGTCGCAGCAGTCTCCCTTCCTTTTTTGGCATAATAGCTATGAACATAATAAAGATAAGCGGGTGATTTTAGTCCTTCAAACAAGGGCCCTTCCATATTTTCCAACGTATTCCAGCCAATATGAGGTACTTTCAAACCTGCTCCAAACCTAATTACCTCTTCATCAAAAACGCCAAGACAGGTGGTATTTCCTTCTGTAGAATGTTTACATAAGAGTTGCAGACCAATGCAAATTCCCAGTACAGGTTGCTTAAGACTTAATATCACTTCATCAAGCTTTCTATCCCGAAGATATTTCATGGCATTGCTTGCTTCTCCCTGACCCGGAAAAATAACCTTGTCTGCCGCTTTGATTACAGCTGGATCATCTGTCCATACAGGATCCACTCCTAATCGTTGTAAAGCAAAAAGTACCGATTGTATATTACCAGCATTGTATTTTATTACTGCAACCTTCATTTATTTTGTTTGAGTTACTTAAAATCAAAATTTGAACAGTATATATCCACCTTCTAAGAAGGTGGATATATAAGATAGATTAAATTAAAGCTTTTCATTGGCCAAGACTCTAATTTTAATTTCACTTACTTTTGACAATTCTTTATCATTTGTAAGGAAAAAATCTGCTCCTGAATTAATTGAAGAAGCTATTTGGATGGCATCAGGTGTTTTGAGATTGTAGTCTGCTCGCAATCGAGAAGCCAATACAGCTATCTCGGAATCAATGCTAAGAATTTCCATTGTAGATGAGGTAGTTAAAATTGTCTTATAATTCTCCACCAAATCTCTCCTATTCAATCTGAAAGGCTGTACAAGAACTTCCATAAGCGATAGAGTTGATGTTAGAAAAAATATCTTCCCATCTGAGTTATCTTTAAAAATTTCTTTTAAAAATGGATAATAGATTCCTTTCTGTCCTTCAATAAAATAAATTAATGGAGCAGTATCTAAAAAAACTGTTTTCCCCAATAACTCCTCTTTTAATCCCATTGTCTTTGATCATTAATATACTGATCGATATTTACCCCTTCCCAAATTTCTGAACCAAGTCCATCCAAATCTTTCAACTTTTTTGCACTTTCTACTATTCTGCTATCCTTTTTCAGAAGACTGATTAAACGTTCCATCAGATATAGTCTTTCAGAATGATCCAAATGCTTTACCTCATCAAGTATCTTATTTATTGTTATTGAATTACTCATATTGATAATTAAATTAAGGTTAATTCCTATGCTTTTTAAAGCATAGATAATATATTTATCTCACGAATTCAGATCAAAAACTCTTCCTAAATGCATAAACCTTCCGCATCTTTTCTATCAGGGCAGTTGATTCCCTAAAGCTCAAGGTTTGTTAACGTACTCAACAAGATTCTTCACTTCGTCTCTACATCTGATGCTTTAATTCTAAGTATATTTCCATCCTTAAGAAAAATCAACTCTCCGTCATTCCTTTTCTTTGATATAATTAATTCTTTCATTACCAGATCCAAACCAGACAATATCTTTTGTTTGGTCTCTGATAAATCTTTTATGTTCTTTTTCATTTTTTCAATTTCTCCCACTTTTCTAAACCAACAATATTATGATCTCCATTCCTTGCCCCGTCTGCAACTAACTCATAAGACGATTCTGAGTTGTCTATGACCATCCATTCGTCGCATAGTGGCAAATAAATATTAAATAAGTTTTTAATTCCTTTGGTATATCTCCTGTTGATTACCTCTATTGGAATATTGTGTCCACCTTCTTTAACCCGGGATCGGACTCTTTCAACAGCAAGTTGAGGCGTTCTTAGCCAAAAGAAAAGCAAGATAACCATATATCCATCTTCTTGCGCTTTAATAATCTTATTTTTGTAGCTCCTTGTTGATAAAGTGGTTTCAAAAGCGAAGTCTTCTCGTTTAGAAAGTAACTCCTCAATTCTTACTAACATTATTCGCCCTGCTTCAAAAGCAACTTTCTCAGGCTGAAAAGGTGATAATCCTCGAGCAATTTCATCTGCATTTACGAATTCTTTACAATTTAAGATTTCAGGAAGAATAGCAAAGGAAGCCGTTGTTTTTCCTGCTCCATTACATCCTGCGATAATGTAAAGTTTTGGCGCCATGTTTAATGTTAGATTACAATCTTGTTGTTTTTCAAATTATTTCCCAAAAAAGTTCGATTATCAAAAACTCTTCCTCAATTCATAAACTTTCCGCATCTTTTCTATCAGGGCAGTTGATTCCCTAAAGCTCAAGGTTTGTTGGCCGTCCGAATAAGCTTCTTCCGGCTTCTCATGCAATTCATAAATAACGCCATCCGCTCCAGCTATTATACAGGCCAAAGCCACCGGCTCAACATAGGCTCTTATGCCAATACCATGTGAAGGATCTGCTATTACGGGCAAATGTGTTTTCTCTTTCAGGATAGGAATGGCATTGATGTCCATGGTATTTCTGCTCGCTGTCTCATAGGTACGAATGCCTCTTTCACACAGCATTAACCGTTCGTTCCCAGCAGAAAAAACATATTCAGCAGAGTGCAATAATTCATCAATGGATCCGGAAATGCCTCGCTTTATTAAAACTGCTTTATCAACCTTTCCCAATTCGTCCAACAAATTAAAGTTCTGTGTATTTCTCGCCCCAACCTGATAAATATCTGTATAATCATACATTTCTGCAATCTGAGAAACCTGCATCACTTCTGTAATGATTTTAATACCGGCCTCTTTTGCAGCTTTATGCCACATTTTTAATCCCTCTATTCCCAACCCTCGGAAAGAGTAAGGAGAACTTCGGGGCTTATATACTCCACCCCGCATTATTTTTACCCCGTTGGCTTTTAGGTGATCTATAGTTTTATAAACCTGTTCTTCATTTTCAATGGAACAGGGACCGCCCATAATGGCAAAGTCTCCCTGGGAAATGGTCACCCCGTCTCCTATATCGATCACGCTCGGCGCCACTTTCCATTTCTTAGAAACCCATTTAAAGGCATCAGACACAATGTGGATATCAGCTATTCCCGCCATCTGTCCAATTTCCCTGATATCGAAATCTGCCGACCCTATCCCTATCAGATAATCCCCTACCTGGGTTTTAACCTCGGTAGTTTTATATTTAATTTTATCAGCTTTCTCTACAATAGCTTGTTTTTGGGCTTCTGAGATATCACTTCGTAATTGAATAATCATACTGCTAAATTTTGAAGGCCTTTAACCTGTTCAACATATTCTTTAATGTCTTTGCGTATATTTTTACTGCTTCCTAATAATTTCACGAAAGCACTGCCTATTATGGCTCCATTCGAATATTGGCAGGCGGTACTAAAGGAAGAATGGTCGGAAATACCGAATCCTATTAAAGTAGGTTTTGAAAGGCTCATGGCTTTTACTCTTTCGAAATAGGCGATCTGTTCCTGAGAAATACCACTTTTTGCACCGGTAATACTTGCTGAAGATACCATATAGATGAACCCTTCCGATTCATCATCAATGAATCTTATCCGCTCCTCACCTGTTTGTGGCGTAATCAAAAATATGTTGTGAATGCCATTGCTATTAAAACAAGGTCTGAACTCTTTTATATAAGCCTTCATCGGCAAATCGGGTATAATTAAACCATCTACCCCAATCTCTGCCATATCTTTACAGAAACGCTCCACACCATACTGCATTATGGGATTTAAATAACCCATTAGTAGTACGGGAATATGGATCTTTTCCCTCATTTTCTTTAACTGCTCTACGAGCAGCTTCAATGTCATCCCGTTTTTTAAAGCAACCTGATTGCTTTCCTGGATGGTAGGACCATCTGCTACAGGGTCAGAAAATGGGATTCCAATCTCCACCACATCTGCCCCTGACTCCTGAAGTGCTTCTAATATTGTCATGGTATCCTCTAATGCAGGATAACCGGCAGTAAAATATACCGATAAAACATTATTTTTTTTCTCTTTAAAAACCTTATCTATTCTGTTCATTCTTGGATTTGGTGATTTTGTGAATTGGTGATTGTTGAATTAGCGAATTGGTGAATTGCTACTAGAAATTAGCGCATTTACACATCAATTCATTGGTACATTAGTAGCCTCCCCACTTAATATAGGTATCTAAATCCTTATCTCCTCTCCCACTTAAATTTATGACCACCACATCATCCGATTTGAAGGGCTTTTTCTCTAAAACTGCCATAGCATGCGCCGATTCAATGGCAGGGATAATGCCTTCCATTCTACTTAATTCTACTCCAGCCACCATTGCTTCCTCATCTGTGATACTAATGAATTCCGCTCTGTTGGTTTCAAACAAATGGGCATAAATAGGGCCTATTCCCGGATAATCCAACCCTGCAGAAATAGAGTAAGGCTCGGTGATCTGACCATCATTTGTCTGCATCAACAGTGTTTTGCTGCCATGCAATATCCCAGGTTTTCCCAAGGCAATGGTGGCAGCAGATTCACCGGAGTCAACTCCTTTACCTGCAGCTTCTACGGCAATTAATTTTACCGATTCCTCTTCCAGGTAATGATAAAATGCACCTGCCGCATTACTTCCACCACCCACACAGGCAATTACATAATCAGGATTCTTATTCCCAGTTTTTTCCTCCAGCTGCCATTGGATTTCTTCGCTTATAATGGATTGAAATCTCGAAACCATATCAGGATACGGATGAGGCCCCACCACAGACCCTATAATATAATGTGTATCTACAGGATTGTTGATCCAGTGGCGCATAGCTTCATTAGTAGCATCCTTTAAAGTTCTACTTCCACTTAAAGCGGGAATAACTTCTGCACCCAATAATTTCATTCGCTCGACATTGGGTCTTTGCCTTTTCATATCTACCTCGCCCATATACACCAGGCACTCCATTCCCAT
>CAMPJM010000168.1 GCA_946886805.1 uncultured Flammeovirgaceae bacterium
TATAAATACCTCTTTCCTAAATTCAAATCTATTGTTGATAAAGTTGCAGAAATTTTATGTTTAAACATCCACTTATAAAACTGCTTACTATTCATCCACTAGTGACATTAAAATTTTCCGTCATTCCTTTGGCGCGGAATTTACGAAGAGAAACGAAATAAATATCCGGAATCTCTCATTTGAAGGACGGAAAGGGCTTATCAAACTTCTGCATTCCATAGGTGGGGATTTTCCCATGGAAGGGATGCCTTTGGCACGGATCTTCACTACGCCTCGTCAGGAAGACGTCTTTTAGATGCTGAGTAGTTATAAACTGCTTTGTACCCCGTCTCGAGGCAATGCAGGGCCATCGTACTTCGTTACGTCTAATCAACTATTAATTTGATCTTCTGGGTATGGGTTTTTGCGGAGAGAGAAAGGATGTATAAGCCATCTTGAAGATTTGGCAGCAGATCATTTAATTTATTCTCCAATAGTTTCACCTCACAATTTGTGATTTCATAGATTTTCTTCCCAAAGGAAGAATAGAGACAGCAATAGTTTACCTCGGCTGTGTTATTAGCTTTATTGTTAGAGTATTTTAATTTGATTGGGAATTGCAAAGGGTTCGGCGATAGTGTAAAAAGTTTTTCGTCCGACGTCATAGACTCAACAGCTAAATACCGAATTGAAGAAAAGGTAGATAAACCGTTCAGATCTATTTGATTTAATCTATAGTAGGCATTTTCTTGAAAATTTAGATCTTCAAAGTGATATTCAGTGGTTTCAACGGCGTTTATGCTTCCTGTAACGTAGCCTATTTTGTAGAACCAACTTCCGTCCATTGATTTTTGAATTTCAAATCCAGCATTATTTAATTCTCCGCTTGTGGCCCACTCCAAAAGGGCTTTGTCTTTGTCCGAACTTACCTGAAAAAACAAGAGATTAACTGGAAGAGGATTATTTTTATCAGAAATAGTGAATCTCGAAAACCTGGTCAAAGCTGCCGTTAGAGTTCTGGCAGTGCCATCTGTTAATTCTCCCACCGGCGCCCATTCTTCTTTAACTTCAGTTTCTTGCCAAAGTTGAACGTTCAATGGCTCAAAATCCCCTTCATCAGCTTCACTCCAGGTAAATTCGACATCTCTTGGGGTGGTTAATTCTGAAGAAGTACTAATGACCCAGTTTTTTGCAATACTTTTTGAGGTTCCATTATTGATCACAGCATCAGGGCCTGAATTTCTGATCACACTCACGTCCCCTAAGTCTTCAGAGCCTTCTTTAAAGACAATACCTGCGTATTTAAACGCAGTTTCCTGAGGAGGCACGTTTCGTAACACTTTTAAATTCCCTTTAACTTTTGCATTTTCAGATGCTCCAATTATTGCCGGATTGGCTTCTGCCAGGTAATCCAGAATTACCTGATTTTCTGATGTCTCAAGATTTCCTGTGACAAATTCCAATCTTTCTAATACTTTTAAGTCAGCACCTAAAATTAAATCATTTGCTGTTTTATCGATCTTTATTTTGTTCAGCAGAATGGGGCTCGTGTTTTTGCTTGAAAGTGTTTGGGCGTCATTGCCGCTAAAGATAATTTCATTGGTAAATTGTAAGGCCCCGTCAATAGTTAAGTCGCCTTCTATAACAACTGGTGCTTCAAATCCGCCAAGGTTTAAAATATTATTTTCATTAATTATAAGTGCTTCTTTTACTGTAAATGCGGTCTTTCCGCCAGCGTTATAACTTATTCCGCTTTCCGAAGAAAATACTAACTTGTTAAATGTTCTGCCTACTAATGAAGTGGCATAACTTCCTTCGCCCGGAACGTTAAATTCTATTGTGCCTGGAATTATTCCATTATTCAGGGATATTTTATCTAATATTTCTTTATGGCTGACACCTGTATTGTGTATGTATTTCCCTTGGTCAGCTATTTTGATTTGGTTGTTCGGAAGTATTAAAGTGTTAACTGCATTGGTTAAACTATTTTTTAATATGCCATAATCGGAAATAGTCAAGGGAGAGGTATTGTCGTGCAGCGTCAATGTCATTTCATTATTTTCTTCCGACTTTAAGGCGAGGGTGATATTGCTTGTGTTTTGGGGAGAGATGGTCAAGCTGTTCAATTCTATCGGTGTGGCATTGATCAACTCGACTTCGTACGCGATGTCAATTGTAGAATTATCGAGGATTACATCATGAGATTTTCCAGGTACGCCAACAGGCGACCAGTTATTCGCATCCATAAAAAGATTAGTTTTGGCGTTTCCTGTCCACAGCTTTTTATTATCGAAGGGTATGCAAGTTGCTGCTACTCCTGACGACCAGTAGAAATCTTCTGAATCGTAGCGGACAAACACTTTGAAATGATAGGCTTTTCCATTTTCCAATCCCTCTATAAATGCAACGCTATCTGCGCCAGCAAACACTATAAATTCACCGGAATTAGGAGCTGGAGCATTTCCGAACGTGGGATCTGCTAAATATACCTTTTGATCGGGAACAGCGGTAATTTCATTTTCAGAAGCAATAATCATGATTTCATGCCACCAATCAGAATGATCCCCCATAGAGTTCGTCCAGGATAGTTTTACTTTTTTCCCCAGAGGGATCGCCTCCAAATCTGTCACGTTAGATACTTTTGGTATAATTTCAATTTCATTTGATGGATTAGAAAACTTATCATGTTCATCTTTTAAGACTTTCGAAGAATAACTTATAAAGTGAAAACTTTTGTCAAATTCCAATCCCGTTATTGTTACCACATCATTATTATCAGCATCTTGCCTAAGAACTGTAAAGCTATTCCCTATTTTCGTACCTTCTCCAAATATTTTATCACCTCCATTAAAACTTGTATAGTCTTTAGCAGTCAGATCAATTTGATTTTTTCCTTGATCACTTGCAAATACCAATACGCCATCCCAATCCTCAGTATAGATACCAATGGGTTTAGTCCAGCTTATAGCAACTTTGTCAGGGGCAATAAAAACTTGTTTGAAATCTGTAACAGGTTGCGGACCATCTATTGGTTTCAAAGATTGATCATGGTTTTGTGCACCAAAGGTTTCAGTTGCAGCTTCATTCCAGGTAAAGGTTTCATAGCGGTCTCCCGTTCCGGTAAGTTGGAGAGAGTAATTTAGTGGCGTGTCGCCGACTTCCTCTACGCCTATATCAATTGAAATTTCACCTGCTGCGGTTCCATTTATAGCTGTGAAGCTTCCTTCATAACTAAGAAATTGAATAAAGGTGCCATTATAGGACAAGGCTATTCCGTCAGGTTCACCATTTTCTATGCCGATTAGAGAAATACTATAAATCGTAAAGGGAGGAATGTGATTTCCTACATTTTCAAGGGAAAGTGTAAGATCTTTATCCACCATCCCGTTACTTCCATTGTATAGTTCGATTTTTAACTTCGAGATATCAAAGTCGCTGACGGTATTAGTTTCTACCACTACCTCTATAGCTTCGCCTGCATCAGCACCCGCATTGTCGTAGTGAATTTCATTAATCCATGAATTGAGCGTTTGCGCTAGTGAATAGGTATGGGCTGAAAAGAGTAAAACAGAGATGATGAGAAGACGAGTTCTCCATGTAATATTAGGGGAGTATTGTTCCATAGCTAATTGTTTGAGAACAAAAATAATATTGAATTTGAATAAATCAAATTTTACGCATAATTATTTAGATAAAATGTGGTGCGGTGGTATGTAATTTTTGAATGTTTAAACATTGAATTTAACGCACTTTAGCGAGTATGACATCTCTATTGTCTGAAAAGGCAAATTGAACAAAATGAAGAAAGAAAAAATTTATATTTATCTTCTTATTTTGGCTTGTTTAAAAAAGTTCTTCTTAATTTTATAGAGGTTCTTTTTTAATAAAGCCGAAAAAAATGAAATACTTAATATATCCACTCCTTCTAATCACACTTATCGCCTGCAGTAGTAAGAAACCAACAAATGATGAAGATGAACACAATCCAAAGACTCTTCCAAGTGATAGCACCGAGCAGACAGGTCAGGTGACAGAATTTTCTGATGACAGCTTTGGGGATAATATCAGTAGGGAAGGTGCAGTACCTGCTCATACTGTGCCCGCACTTATGCAAAAGCAAGATTCCCTCGAAATAAAAATAAGAGGAGAGGTAACAGAAGTTTGTCAGAAAAAGGGTTGCTGGATGGTAATGGATCTTGAAGAAAATGAAACCATGCGGGTCACTTTTAAAGACTATGGATTTTTTGTCCCCAAAGACATCGGTGGAAAAGTTGCAATTATTAAGGGTACGGTAAAAAGGGAAGTCACGGATGTCGCTGCTTTACAGCATTATGCAAAGGATGCAGGTAAAGACATAAAGGAAATTGAAGCTATTAATGAGCCGGAAGAATCACTGGTATTTGTAGCAGAAGGCGTGATCATTGAAAAATAGATGCGTTGGTAAGATTAAAAATTGTGCTGCCCCTATTTTAAAAGCTTTGCTTTCTTTCCGCTTTTCAATTTTCTTGGTCTTTGCGTGAGCCGTTGCTTCTAGCCTGCCCCGAAGCATGTCGGGGGCTTATCCAGATTAGGTTCTCAACTGTATTTATACTTACTGTCCTTTACAAAAAGTTTTCTGAAGTAGCATCCACTTAACCCGGCAAGCCCGCCCACCAGGCCACCTATTAGCCCGGTAATAGCAGAAAGCAGGATCGTAGATCTGATCTGGAATAAATCAGCAACTCTTTCAGGCAGAAGCGAGTCAACTGAGAAATTCATATATAAAGCCATTCCAAACCACAAAAGACCGACTCCTAAAATGCCTGCAATGAAGGCGTTGATGCTGTTGCTGCTCATTAATGCTCCTACTGCAAAGGATACAATTGCTACTGACCACCAAGGCAGATACAATAACGCCAGGTGACAGATGAACGCTATTAAAACAATTCTAAAAATAAATTTCATTTTTTAGCTTTTTTAAATTAGCTGCGTTTTGTTAATAACCCGTTGTGTGAAATTAAATTTAACAACTAAAAATTACTGTAAATTAGGATTTTATTGAACCTCATCCCCGAAATTCTTCGGGGCAGGCTCGTGCCCTCTCCTAAGGAGAGAGGGTTTAAATGGCCTAATTTTCAATAATTTTTATTCCATATTTCTTAATTCACACAATGGGTCTATAATATTTTTTATTGGTACCAGGCTTTTCGCCATTAATAATTCTTAAGTTATTTTGATAAATTTAATCTTATTCTGTATTTTTCCTTGGGTCTAAGGTATGCGTGAATTCAATTTCAGAAGTATCACTGGCATTTTTTAGAAATAGAAGAGGAATATACTCTCCTTTTCGCCAGATTTCTACAAAGTTGTCGTAATATTCACTTCCGGGATTGCCAGACTGGCCCCCTGGATAAATTCCCCAGGCTTTTACGTCTTCTTCCATCGATACCACCATTCTCCAGGAAGGGCCGTGCGATTTACTGACCGCATTAATAATTCCTTTATTTCCTCCTATGTCAATGTTTTGTACGCTAAACGATTCTAATCTTAAGAGATGTTGAATTTGAGTTCCTTTAAAATTTGCCCAGGTAAAATCTTTTTCATTTGCTTCCACCCAACTTTGTATGGAATCTACTGCTGAAAAATAAGATTGGGTTATCAATTGATTTATTGTCTCTTTCTCGGGAGTGGCCTGAATATCGATAAACTCATCGTTAGGAAAGTTTTTTAAAATATGAAGGGTTGTATTATCATCAGGAGCATTCAGTGCTAAAGTGTCGTTCCTGAATTCATCCCAAATTAAAGCGTATAAATTTTCCCACCAAACCTCGTATACAGAGGCCGCTTTACTTTGGGTTTCGTTGTAAAAGTCCCAGTTTTTAAGAAGTGAAAATAATTCTTTTTGTTGGGATGTCATTTGGTTTATGTCCAGGCTGTCGATCATTAAGGGCAGGCTTTCTGAAGCTTTTAGATTGAAATTGTCCTGCTGCATGGCCATCATATCTTGAGGGGTGATATTGTCCATGCTTTCTAACTTCCGGTTTATCCTCCTGTTTCGGTAATCTTCATAATTATAATCATAAACATAGTAGGGATAGTTTTTACCTACCGGAAATTGATTGGCAGAACTAACAAAGCCTCTTTCAGGATTTAAAACATGGGCATTATGTTCAAAAGGAATATATCCTTGCCATTCCTGATCCAGCCGACTTCCGTCTAGTAAAAATTTCCCCTGACCAGGAGATTTCAAAGGAAATTTCCCCTGAATCCACATTGCTATATCCCCTTCTGTGGAAGCAAAAGCAAAATTTTGGGCGGGACTGCTGTAATATTTCAATGCCTCTACAAAGTCATTATAATCTTTGCTACGGTTTAGCAGATAGAACGTGTACTGTTCTTCTGATGGGTCGTGGGCGATCCACCTTAGTGAAAAATTATAATAATCTCGTGATTTTGAATAACTGCTATCATATACCACTGGACCATAATGCGTATATACTACCGTGTCAAAAAATGAATCCTCCCCTCTGATTTTGATTTCTTCAGCTACTTTTTGCGTTTTTAACCATTTATTGTCAAAAAGATATTCGTTTTTACTTTCGTTCTTAAATTCGATGGAATACCAATCCCTCACGTCCCTTCTGGCATTGGTCACCCCCCATGAAATGTCTTCATTGTGGCCTATGATCACTCCAAGAGCTCCGGGTAAGGTTGCGCCCATTACGTTTAGAGTAGGAGTTGTTAGTTGCATTACAAACCAGAGCGACGGCAGGTTTAATCCGAGATGAGGATCGTTTGCCAGAATGGGCTTGCCAGAGTTTGTTTTGCTGCCTGCCACTACCCAGTTATTGCTGCCATTATCAGGATTGGTTTTGGTAAATGACGAGTTCTGTGGCAAATTTGGTACAAATATTTCAGGAGTATCAATTACTACAGGCTCAAAGTCATATTGAACATCATTCGAAATTACAGGATCTGTATTGTTTAGAGTGTCAGGAAATAAAAAATTAAACCTCTCGGGGCCTAATAGATGGTAAGCATTGGTGTTTTCAAGGTCTGCATCCGATCCTGATAGATCATCAGCCATATATTTCAATAAAAGCGCTGACTTCAGGGTCGTCCAGCTTTCCGGTTGGTAGTCTAGTAGTTTATATTCTATAGGAAGATCTTCATAAGACAGGGAATTGATATATTGGTTAACGCCTTCCGCATAAGCCTCTACCGCTTGTTTAATGGTATCATTATTATTAAAGGCCATTTGAGCGTTTGTGGCTCCGAATATCATTCCTTTTCTTCTTTGCAAACGGTCAAAGTCAAGCGCTTTCTCGCCTATGATTTCTGAAATCCGGCCTGCCGCAGCATGTGTTTGAAATTCCATCTGCCAGAGACGATGCATAGCCGTTACGTAACCCTGTGCCAAATATAAATCATGATCGTTTTCAGCAATAATATGCGGGATCAGGTATTTATCGTAATGCACTGTCACCTTATTTTGAAGTCCCTGGATGTTTAAAGCCTGGTCATAATATTCCTGCTCAGTATTTTGCCAGAATCCGTGGTATGGATCCAAAAACTTTCCCAAAGGAGGAATGTCTCCGATTTTAAAATTGAGTGCTATTGTAAGCCCTATAGTGATAAGAAATACTAAGATGAACCTTAATAATTTCACAGTTTAATATTTTTTAAAAATGAACAGATGAGTTGTATATTTATTTAAAATTTATATGCAAAGATGGCATATTAAACTGTTTTTGTTACAAAAATCGCAAGGAAATTGCATTTTTTTTATAAATAGCCAAAACCCATCTGTCTAAAATAATTCTTTTTTACCAATGTTTGTCCGATTTGGCAGAATACTGCCGAATCGGTTAACGTTTTATTGCATGAAATCGTATGAAGCTCGGTATAAAAAAAATGGGGGCTGGGAACGGAGCCATCAATTAAAGCGATGACATCCCTATTATTCGAATATTCTACCAAGACTTATTTTTTTG
>CAMPJM010000169.1 GCA_946886805.1 uncultured Flammeovirgaceae bacterium
TTTCTCCTCCGTATATTTGTTAAACAAAAAGCTAAAAAAGCCTCAAAATATTACTTCAAATTTTTCTTTTTAATTTATCAGAACCATGTTAGGAAAAGTGCGTGATGCCATAAGAATTCAACAAGCCCTTGCCAATAAAGGGCTAAAAGTTACACCTCTAGAGGCTTATGATTCATGGGTGCGATATTCCCTAACGAATGACGAACCCTGGATTGACATTAGAAGGAATGAAAAAGACGAAACAATTTACAGAAAAGTAAAACGTCACGTCATTTCTCTAGATCAGCCGGTAGAACTTTTGAAAGTAAAAGACAAAATGGAAGTGAAAATCGTTTCTGTTGTCAAGGATCTGGATAGCCGTGGCAAACAAGAACTACAAAAAATGCTGCGTTATAAGAATATAATTTTGAATTTTCAAAATTTCACAAAATCCACTTAATCATAAATTATTTGCAAGGGCCTCCTGCAACTTTTCTTCGTTGAGAGGTTTAACTATATAACCTTTTACATTATATGATTTTGCTTTATCAAAATCCTTGCTATTGCTGGAGCTGCTAAGCATCACCACCGGAATTTTATTTGTCGGGTCAAATCTCTTTTTATACGCTTCAAGAAATTCAAAGCCATCCATTATGGGCATATTTATATCCAATAAAATCAAGCTAGGGCATTTTTTCTGCTCATCAGCAGGAACCTGTTGGCAGTTTTCAATAATATAGTTCAATGCTTCTTCACCATTTAAAGCTACATCTACTCCTTCAGTTATATTCATCTCCGAAATAACCATAGTAGTTAACAAATTACTAGTATCATCATCATCTACTAGTAATATCTTCTTAAATTTCATCATCACACAGTTTTAAAAATTTCAAATGACTACACATTACCCACTGAAAGGAAGCCTCCAATAAAAAAAAGCAATATATCTTGGTAAGATAAATATTGTGTTTGCTATATAGCCTATAATAAAAATTTTAACAAGTAAAAAAATAAAAATTCTTTAAAAAGGCTATGTTTTTTGTTCAAATTCCTTATTTATCGACCTCAATTTAAACAAAACCCATCAAAATCATCATTCTTTTAAAATTTCCTCACATTGCATTATAATTTTAGTTGCATCAAAAAGTCATTCATCCAATAAGGCCCTATCGGAATATCAACTTCTTTGACTATCTCAAAGCCAATCTTTCTGTAATAATATAACGCTTTATTATGCCGGTTGACATTTAATTCTAGAACCTGACCACCGCCTGATGCCGCTTGTTTGATTACCTCCTGCATTAAGATATTCCCAAAACCCTTACCCTGGCATTCTGGCAAAACATAGATTTTAAACAACTTAAAATTTCCATTTTCGATAGGCCCGAAAGAAGCAAAAGCTTTAGCTGCATTGTCCTGATCTAAAATTAGGAATTTCTGATAATTATTCGATATAAGATCTTTTAGGGCAGATTCGCAGTACAATTCTTCCAACATGTAACTTATCTGATCGTCAGAAAGAATATCGCCATAGCAATCAAACCAGGTATTATATGCGATACTTTTAATTTTGTCTACGTCCGAATCATCAGCAAATCTAACTGTCACTAAACCGGTACTATCTCCACTAATTTCCATTTATTATCACTCGAACGGTTAGAATAAAAAATAATGATTTGAAAATATCCTGCATTAAAAATTGGTTTCTGCAAATTACCTGAATATCTCAAATTTTAAACAAACCCCACCAGAAAATAACCCCTACTGTTATACAGCTACTTCTTTGGGTACAGATATAATAGAGCCTTTTCTTGAAGTTTCCTTTTCTACGGTTTCAATAATACTCAAGGCAATAAGTTCTGAAACGGATAAAGAATCCTTGAACTTAGCATATTTCTTGTTAATCCCTTTTTTATACTCGTCAATTTTTTCGTTTTCCACTGCACTTAAAACTGCAGGATGAATATAATATTCACGGCAAATCGCCACAGTATTACCCAGCTTTTCTGAAACCATCTTTATTAAAGTGGGCACCAGGGACTTTCTGTTATTTTGGAGAACTTCTTTTTTGGCCTCCTCATATTTCTCCACGGCAAGAACCGTTCCTCCCCATGTTCTAAAATCTTTACTGGAAAATTGTTCACCAGTAATTTTTCTTAGGTATTCATTTACATCATGTGAATCTATGCAATTCCAACTTTTCTCTCCTTCATCATAATATCTAAAAATCTCATAACCAGGCAATTCGGAACATTGCGCTATCAGTCTACTAATTTTCTTATTTTTAATACTGATGTTCCTGTATTTACCACTCTTTGCTTTATACTGGAAGCTCATATTGCTTCCTTCAATATGTAAATGTTTCCGCCGAAGGGTGGTCAAGCCATAGGTTTGATTTTGTTCTCTATAATAAATATTACCTATTCGTATGAAGGCCTCGTTTAAAAACTGTACCACAAGACCCAAAACCTTGTCTTTTGCCCAACCTTTACTATTCATGTCTTGCAAGGAAACATTTCTGATTTTAGGCAGTGCTTTTGCAAATTCTGGAATCCTTTTAAATTTATTGGTATTTCTATGTTGCGCCCACTTCTCATGATACAAATATTGCTTTCTTCGCCTCTGGTCTTTTCCTGTCGCCTGTAGGTGGCCATTGGCCTTGCTGCAGATCCATACCTCTTGCCACATAGGCGGTATTTTTAAGTTTTTGATCCTTGTGAGAATCTTTCCGTCGGTGATTTTTTCATTTTTTTCATCAATATAATAAAAGCCCTTACCGGCCTTCTTTCTAAAGTAACCTTTGTCGGTATCTGTCACATAAACTAAGCCCTTAACCATTTCCATATATTACCCATTTTTACCGATACTATTAATAGTGATCATCGCCTTTTTGAGGGTTTACCATAAACATTCTATCAACGTAAAATGTTAGAAAAGGGAATAATTTACAGGAAACTAATTTCTGTTAAGTAAACACCTCACCATTTACTCGTAAATATTTTATAATAAACGAGCAATCGTAAAATGATTGCGAAAATAATTTTTTTGAACTTAATTTAAAATCATGAGTGATACATTAAAAAATAAACGAGTTGCTATTTTAGTGACGAATGGATTCGAGCAATCAGAATTTACCGAACCAAAAAAGGCCCTGGAAGATGCAGGAGCTACTGTGCATGTCATTTCCCCGGAAAGCGGAAAAGTAAAGGCCTGGGATGAAATAGACTGGGGCTTGGAATTTGAAGTGGATAAAACGCTTGACGCAGCTAACCCAGAGGATTACAACTCTCTTGTATTACCTGGAGGCGTTTTAAATCCGGATAAACTAAGGGCTAATGAAAAAGCCGTAGCCTTTGTAAACAGCTTTCTGCAAGCAGGGAAACCTATAGCGGCAATTTGCCACGGACCATGGACATTAATAGAAACGGGAGCTTTAAAAGGAAGAAGAATGACTTCCTACAATTCAATAAAAACTGATCTGATTAATGCCGGGGCCAATTGGGTTGATGAAGAAGTTGTTGTTGACCAGGGACTCGTAACAAGCAGAAGTCCTGATGATTTACCTGCCTTTAATAAAAAAATGTTAGAAGAATTTGCAGAAGGAAAACATGAGGTTGAAAATGTATAATGTAAATCAGTAAGTCATTTTTTAGATCAGGGGTAAAATTTCACGACTTTTACCCCTGATTTATGATGTGGTGAAGATGAACCTAGCAGTCACCTCAGGATTCCAAAGATTCCCAATCTATTGCTGCATCAAAAATGCTTTTATATATTCATCCAAATCTCCGTCCAATACATTCTGAACGTCAGTACGCTCAACGCCAGTTCTATTGTCTTTAATTAATTTGTAGGGATGCAAAACATAATTTCTGATTTGCGAACCGAAATCTATTCTTTTTTTAGAACTCTCCACTTTATCCCTTGCTTCATTCTGCTTTTCTATCTCTAGCTGATATAATTTAGATTTCAGCATGTTTAAGGCCTTTTCCTTATTTTGAAGTTGCGAGCGCTCTTGCTGACATTCAATTACCAAACCTGATGGTGCGTGCCTTACTCTTACCGCGGTTTCAACCTTATTTACATTTTGACCGCCCGCACCCCCAGACCTGAATGTTTCCCAGGTGATATCCGCAGGATTGATCTCGATTTTTATAGTATCATCCACCACTGGGTAAGCATAAACAGATGCAAAAGAAGTGTGTCTCCTGCCACCTGAATCAAACGGCGAGATTCTTACTAATCGATGAACCCCTATTTCTGCTTTCAAATATCCAAAAGCAAACTCGCCATCAAATTCTAATGTTGCTGATTTTAATCCTGCAGTTTCACCGGGTTGATAGTAAACTTCCTTTACTTTGAAACCATGACTTTCACCCCACATAATATACATCCTCATGAGCATTTCAGCCCAATCATTACTCTCGGTACCTCCAGCTCCAGGATTTATTTCAACCATGGCACTTAACTGATCTTCATCATTGCTAAGCATTTTCTTAAATTCAAGATCCTCTAGTAATGATTCGGTCTTTTGATAATTGCTGTTTATCTCGCCTTCCTCAACATCCCCGACCTGATAAAATTCAAACAAAGTTTCCAAGTCATCATAGGCATTCTTTACTTTTTCAAAGCTTCCAGTCCAGGCCTTCTTACTTTTAATATCCTTCATCATTATTTCTGCCTGATGCGGATCATTCCAAAAATCTGCCTGTGTGGTGATACTTTCTTGTTCTGCTATCTCTTCAATTTTTTTATCGTAGTCAAAGATACCTCCTCAAAGCCTCTATCCTGGCCCTTAAACCCTTCAATTGTTCTGTAGTCATTTCTTTCTTATAAGTGTTAATTAATATTTTTATATGACTGTCCCTAGCATTATCTGATAATAAAACCTAGGTCAAATAGACATGTCAATTTATTAAATAGAAGACTGACCAAGATCCTTCCCCGCATCCAAAGTACGGGGCAACAGTTTAAACTGTCATCCTGACGTTGGGAAGGATTTTGGCACACCATCAATTCCATCAACTTCATGGATATGATATTTTTTGTCAAATAAAAAATCCACTACTATGGAGCGTGGATTTCAAAAAAAGATTAGACAAATTTATATTTTATAAATCCATTTAAATTTATCCTCAATCACACCGGTTTTGATGCTTTCCAGATCTTTCAGCAATCTATTGGATAAACCCCGTCCTTCTACAGGAGGTAGCATATATTCTTTCCCTTCATGGCCTATTAATGCAATGTGAGCAATTGTTGCTGCGGTGCCAGTACCAAAAGCCTCTTTCAAAGTTCCATTTTCGATGGCTTCTATTATTTCATCTACCGAAATTCTTCTTTCTTCCACTTTTACACCCCAGTCTCTTGCCAGTGTAAGCACGCTATCTCTTGTAATACCATTTAATATAGTCTCACCTGCTGGTGCTGTAATGAGTGTATCATTTACGACAAACATAACGTTCATGGTTCCCGACTCTTCTATATATTTGTGAGTAAGGCCATCAGTCCAAATTAACTGTTGGAATCCATCGGCATGAGCTTTTTTAGCAGGATATAACGAAGCAGCGTAATTTCCTGCAGCTTTGGCATAACCAATACCTCCGGGAAATGCTCTGCTATAATGACTTTCGATTTTTACATTTACAGGAGAAGAATAATAAGCTCCCACAGGACAGCAGAAAATCATAAATTTGTAATTCTCTGAAGGACGGATACCAATATATTCGTCAGTTGCAAAAATAAACGGTCGAATATACAGAGCCGTATCGGGCTTTTTGGGAATCCATTGCTGGTCAATCTTGATTAATTCAGTAAGTCCTCTCATAAAGACTTCTTCCGGTATTGCAGGGATGCACATCCTGTCTGCGGATAGGTTTAATCTTTTAAAGTTATCCAATGGACGAAACAAAACTGCTTCACCTGCCGTGTTCCTATAGGCTTTCATACCCTCAAATACAGACTGGCCATAATGTAAGGCAGAGTTCGCTGGACTTAAACTTATTTTCTCATAGGGCATAATTTGAAAATCCGTCCATTCACCATTTTTGTAATCTGCCACAAACATATGGTCGGCATATACTTTTCCGAATTGGATGTTGTCGAAATCCACAGCATCAATTTTAGATTTCTCTGCTTTCCTGATTGAAATATCTATTGTATCGATCATTTTTTTGCCTTTATATCCCTGCTTTTTTTGAAAAAGATTTCCTTAATAAAAAATTAATTAGGAAGAATAGCTTTTACAAAACAAATTTAAACCATTAAAGTAAGAAAAAAAATACGCAAAAAACATATCTACTTTCTTCCCTTCCAAATAACTTCCTCAGCCCCCAATTCTTTAGCCATCATCCTCGACAATACAAATAAATAGTCCGATAAGCGATTCAAATAAACTATCAAAATATTCTCTACCGGTTCCTGATTGGCCAGATTTACTACCTCACGTTCAGCTCTTCTACAAACGCAACGAGCAATATGGCAAAAGCTTACCGCTTGGTTGCCTCCCGGTAAAATAAAGTTTTTCATCTCAGGTAAAGTGGCATTCATCTCATCCATTTCCCTTTCAAGGATCAAAACATCCTCTTCTTTTATTTCCGGTAAATAATTGAACTTTTTACCTGGTTGAGCGGCCAATAGAGATCCTATTGAAAACAAATTATTTTGGATTTGATAAAGCAACGCACTCCTTTTCTGATTTACTTCCTGATCTTTGAGCAATCCAACATGCGAATTAAGCTCATCTACCGTACCATACGCATAAATCCTAAGGTCAGCTTTGGATACACGGGCACCTCCCAACAGTGCTGTATCTCCTTTATCACCGGTTTTTGTGTATATCTTCATTGGAAAAGTATTTGATTAAAGATGGTCATTCTTACCAGATTTCGTCGTTATTTATTGACTGAAAAATCATGAAATCAATAATAAGAATTTGGAATAAGGAAGAAACGGAATAGCACTACTCTAAAAAATTAGAAATACATCAAAAAACAATTGGTTAAAATGCTCCCTATAATTCATTGACCTGTGTTATTTCTGCGGTTTTAGTGTGTCTTATATGGTCATTTAATAGATCACTTTCCACAAGACCGTCCCTTAACCGAACTATTCTGTGGGCAAAATGTGCAATGTCGTCCTCATGCGTTACCATAATAATAGTGTTCCCTTTGTCATGCAATTCTTGAAAAAGGTTCATTATATCATGGGAAGTTTTGGTGTCAAGATTACCTGTTGGCTCATCTGCAAGAATAATACTTGGGTCATTGACTAATGCCCGGGCTATGGCAACACGCTGGCGCTGACCACCAGATAATTCATTCGGTTTATGCTTTGCTCTATCTGCCAAGCCTACGTTTTCCAAGGCGAACATTGCCTTTTCCTCTCTAACGCTCCTTTTATAACCTGCATATACCAAAGGAAGGCAGACATTATCCAATGAACTTGCTCTTGGCAATAAATTAAAAGTTTGAAAAACAAACCCAATCTCCTTATTCCTGATTTCCGCCAGTTCGTTTTCAGACATATCACTTACGTCCTTGTCATTGAGAACAAACTTTCCAGCGGTTGGAGTGTCCAAACAACCCACAATATTCATCAAAGTAGATTTGCCGGAACCAGAAGGGCCCATGAAAGCTACATATTCTCCTTTATTTATATTTATGGTGATGGATTTCAGGGCGTGAATAGTTTCACTACCCATTCTATAAACTTTAGAAATATCAGATGTTTGAATAATGGTCTGCATGAAGGTTCTTTAAATGGCTATTTATAATCAGCAACACTAAATTAAGTAAATATTTATAAGTTTTAGGTTAAAACCATGAAAGTATGAGGAAGTAAACTTATTAAATCCTGGATATTGTTCTTATTTATCCTCACAGTTTCATAAGGAAAATAAACAATGTCTGAGAAAGGATCAAAATGTATTTATACGGACGGGTTTTTCTAAGGATTACAGGCGGTGGAAA
>CAMPJM010000170.1 GCA_946886805.1 uncultured Flammeovirgaceae bacterium
CTTTTCCCTCAGCATAAGTCAGGTCATCATCCGTTAAATCTGCATATTGCTGCTTCAGTTTACCTTTAATTACGTTCCAGTTTCCTTTAATTCTTAGATCATCCATTTTTGATATAAATTAGTGAATTTTAAATTGTTTATTATTAAACTAAAGGGATTGTATAATTGTTTAAAATTGGATATTGTTTGAAGACATTGTTTGAAATCGTTCTGGTTTTTGATTTTATATTAGGCGATTGATATAGGGACCTTAAGGACATTTATAATGTGATCATATTGCACGCTTTCTTCTTTATGTCCGCACGGGCTTTTTATACATCTGGATGAATTCTTTTGCCCCCCTAACGTGTGCTTTCTAAGCTTAATTAATTTCAGCTACTATTTTCTGTATATTGGCTTGCTTACCTTTTTCCATCACCTCTTTACCATATCTAGTGTAATAGCGATGGTTTGACAGAAATTTTAGATTAAATTCCCACCATTCGTTATCGGTATAAAACTTTTGAAAAACCAACTCCCATTCCTTCCTAAGTTTGTTCAGCGTTTCAAAATAATCAGCAGTTGACAAATGGAAGGTGTCTGCATCACAAATAATCCATTCTGCACATTTAGAGGGAATTACTCCATTTCTTGTAGCCTCAATACATTCGAAAACATCTTTAATTGTTGAATTATCAGCATTGTAGCCTAATAGAAAATCCTTAGCATACTTTTGGCTTACTTCCTCATGATTTTGATATTGCTGAATATATCCGACATCATGAAACCATGCTGAAATCAATAAAGCTTCTTCTTCTTCTATATTGCTGATTCCTTCCATTTTAGCTATACGCTGGCTGGCATTTACCACATTTTGTGTGTGTTCCAAAGAGTGAAAATGTAATTCTGGAGATAACATTTTTTTCAAAAGAGGTTTCACGTAATCCTGTGTGGCTTGCAAAAGATTTCTTTTCATTTGTATCATTTGATATCTATCCTTATCTTCTACCTTATGCATGACTTGAGAAATATTTTTTATTTTCATGGATGCCTACTCTATTCAATGCAAAAGTAAAGCTGAAATCTGAAGAGATTCTGAATTACTTATGTTGAAATGGCTCCCCAAAAAGATCCGGCTTTTTTAATATTTTATAGTGATAATGAAGTTGTTATTGTAAATTGACTTTATCTTCAGACTTAATTCAGAATCTATCGGTTTCTTTACCATATGTTGTCCTTAATAGATAATTTGATGAAAATTTTAATTATTGAAGATGAAAATCAACTTTCAGAAAGTATATTAGCATACCTTGAGAAGGAAAAATATGTATGTGAGACAGCCTCTGATTTTAGAGAGGCGCAAGAAAAAATAGGGAGTTACCAATATGATTGCATCCTGTTAGATATTACCCTCCCAGACGGGAGTGGACTTACCCTGCTAGAACAACTAAAAAGCGAAAACAAGCTTGATGGGGTAATTATAATCTCTGCTAAAAATTCTTTGGATGATCGAATAGAGGGTCTTAATTTAGGCGCAGATGATTATTTGCCGAAGCCTTTTCATCTTTCTGAGCTGGGAGCCAGGATTGCTGCCATTATTCGAAGAAAACAGTTCCAGGGAGCCAATAAAATAATGATGAAAGAATTGTCTATCGATGTCAACTTAAGAAAAGTTTCAGTTTTTAGTGAAGAAGTTTCGCTTACCCGTAAAGAGTTTGATTTACTCCTTTTTCTAATTTCAAATAAAAACCGGCTAGTTTCTAAAAATGCCATTGCAGAGCATTTGTCAGGGGACGATGCAGATATGTTTGATAATTATGATTTTATCTATGCTCACATGAAAAATATGAAGAAAAAGCTGATGGAAGCCGGTTGTGCAGATTACTTTAAAACTATTTATGGATTAGGCTATAAATTTGAAGCATAATGAATAGATTATTACACAGGACGCTTCTAAATTTTATTGTTTATTCATCGCTTATTGTCATAGTTAGTATTCCCCTTTTCTATTTCGTCATCAAGAAAATGTTTCACGATGAGATGGATGAATTTTTTATGCTTCGCAAATCAGAACTGGAAAGGAACAAAGAATACCTGAAGACTGATGAGGCCATAAGGCTTTATGGGATTTTAGATACGGATATTGTTTTGACACCTTCAAAAGAAATTGCACAAATAGATTCCTTTTATTCGATAGATTATTATGATTCACTGAGTGGTGAAATGAACCCTTACCGTGAATATCTGACCGGGATTGAAATAAACAATAAACCATACAAACTCATCATCAGGGAATCTCTGGTAGGAAACGACGAGCTGATAAAAGGTATACTTACAGTGCAAGGAATATTTTTAGCTTTTTTATTAATAGGGCTAATTGTAATCAATCAGCGACAATCCAGAAAATTGTGGAAGCCGTTTTACAATACATTGGACAAGCTACAACACTATCAGTTGGATAAAGGTGAGCCCCTGAACTTAGCTGAAACCAACATTATAGAATTTGATGACCTGAACAAGGAAATCAACCAGCTCATTAAAAAAAATTACCAAATCTACCTGAACCAAAAAGAGTTTACTCAAAATGCTTCTCATGAGCTGCAAACCCCACTTGCCATATTTCAGTCTAAAGTGGAATTACTCATGCAGACCCAGCCTCTTTCAGAGGAACAGGCAGGCATTATTCAAAACATTGCTTCTGCTACTGGCAGGTTGTCAAGGTTGAACAGGAATTTGTTATTGCTTTCAAAAATTGAAAACAATCAATTTCTTCAAAAAGAGCCTATCGATCTAAAAGAAGAAGCAGAATCGGTTATAATGCAATTTGAAGAAAATATAAATAAAAAAAAGGTAACCTTTCAAATTGAGATTAAATCACCTGTTGCCTTACTTGCTAATCGAATTTTGATAGAAATATTGATAAGAAACTTGGTTTCCAATGCAATACGATACAGTTGTCCGGAGGGTGAAATAAATATATTAATAAGAGAAAATACCCTTATTATCGAGAATACGGGTGCTGCTCCTTTGGAAGAACCTGAAAAAATATTTGACAGGTTCTACCGATCACACAGTGAATCAGAAGGGAGTGGACTTGGTCTTGCCATTGTAAAAAATATTTGTGATACTTCCGGATGGGAAATTACCTACTCCCCAAAAGATAATATACATTCCTTTTTAGTTCGATTCTAAAATTCAGAATTCCTACAGATTCTTTTAACTCCTTTGTGATTAAATAAGAGTAGACTTTCTCCTCTTTAATAAATTTCTATTGAGTAAATATTTGAAAAAATAAAAAATAGACAAGTGGTTGAAGAAAATAAAGTTGACAAAGTTTTTAAGGAGGAAATGAAAAAGGCTGCTGACTTCAAATTCAGTTCTAAAGTTGCCAGTGTTTTTGACGATATGGTCAGCCGTTCGGTACCATTTTATGGAGAAATCCAAAGAATGGTTTCCGAGTTAGCTGCAGACCATGCACAAGAGGGAACAAATGTATACGACTTAGGCTGCTCTACCGGCACTACCATGATCGGGATGGATAGCTCTATTCAAGCCAATATTCGGTTTGTGGGGGTAGATGATTCCGCAGACATGCTCGCCAAATGTGATTCAAAATTGAAAGAAGCAGGCGTGACCAGACCCTATGAATTACAAGTAGCAGATTTACATCAGGATGTGCAAATAGAAAACGCCTCTGTAGTTGTATTATGTCTTACACTACAGTTTATCCGACCTATTTATCGTGAGCAATTACTAAAAAAAATTGTAAATGGTCTGGTACCTAATGGGGCACTCATCCTTGTAGAAAAGATTCTCACCGAGAATAGCGAATTCAACCGGGATTTTATAAAGTACTACTATAACTACAAACGCAGAAACCAATACAGTGAGATGGAAATTTCCCAAAAAAGAGAAGCACTGGAAAATATTCTTGTTCCTTATAAGCTCAATGAAAATGTACACATGCTTCGGCAGGTAGGACTTTTTCATTGTGAAACGTTTTTTAAGTGGTTCAATTTTTCTGGTGTTATCGCAATAAAGAAATAAATGATCTCTATCGGTAACTTCTTTTTTAAGTATAGAAATTTTCTCTTCATTTTCCTGTACTTGTGTTTGTTTATTCCTTCACCTGCCCTTTTCAATAGCGCTTTGTTTGGTGAAAACTACTATTGGTGGCCTATTATAATTGGACTAATAATAACCATATCGGGCCAACTAATACGGGGAGCAACAATAGGATTAGCTTATATAGTACGGGGTGGAAAGGATAAGAAAGTGTATGCAGAGCACCTGGTAACAGAGGGTATCTTTAATCATTGCAGGAACCCTTTATATGTTGGGAATGTGCTGATGCTGGTGGGAGTGGGAATTTTATCAAACTCATTATTATACGTTGCAGTGTTCATTCCTCTTTTCCTATTTATATATCAAACCATTGTTCTGGCTGAAGAGAATTTTCTTCGTAAAAAATTCGGAGAAGCCTTTGAAGCTTACTGTGACCGCGTTAGCCGTTGGATGATCAATCTAAACGGGATTCAGAAGACATTTAAAGAAATGAATTTCAACGCCAAACGCTGGATACTGAAGGAATATAATACCCAGTTTGTATGGTTGGCAGGTATTACGTTGATTTTACTTATAAAATATCCCCAAATTACAGATCATGACATGCCGTTACGCAATACACTTATTACTGTTATAATTTTGATTCTGGGGTTTATTTATTTAGGTGTCCGGTATATGAAAAAATCAAAAAAATGGAAAGCGGATTAGATATTAGACAATAAATATGTGGTGGGCATTTGCATTATTATCGACTTTTTTGCTGCATTGACAGTCATATTTGCAAAAATCGGTGTAAAAGGGTATTGATCCTGGTTTGGCAACAGCCATAAGCACTATTATTGTTCTTTTTGTATCGTGGGGAATAGTAATAGCCAAAGGATCATTCTCTTTGCATTGCTACTTGATCAAAACTTGGTTTATTAAAACTATTTTTTTCATTGATTTCTTTAATTTAGACCTAAGCTAAATTATGATTATTAGGTATATCTATTCAGTATCGGTTTTAATTGCCATCAGTGTTCAAACATTGGCTGCACAGCAACAACAACAACAACAACAAGAATTTACCGATAGTATTGCGGGCTCGTCGCTTTATCAAACACAGCTATACCCATCTGAACCTGATCCTCCACCGGTCTTTGAATTCAGTGTTAAAAGGGATTTAAGTTTACTAGTTGGGGGGGCAGGGCTGGCGGTTGTGGGACAACTGATTAAAAGCAATATTGCACCGCTTACAGAGGCACAAATACTTGCCCTGGATCCCAGAGACATCAACAGTTTTGATAGAGCGGCAACGAGACAGTACCGTACTTCTGATGCGAATTTGAGTAATTATTTGTTAGCAGCGAGTGTAGTTTCACCACTTTCTGTATTGGCTTCCCGCTCCGTTAGAAGAGAGGTTATGCCTATACTTGTTATGTACCTCGAAACAGGTGCACTGGCTGGTGGTATCACCAACTTGTCTAAAGGCATTTTCAAACGGAAAAGACCCTATGTTTACAATCCAAATGTACCAATGGAGGAAAAGATGGATATAAATGCAAGACAATCTTTTTTTTCAGGGCATGTAGCCAACTCTGCTGCATTTCTTTTTCTAACAGCCTTTATGGTAAATCGTTACGCTGATAGACCGGCATGGAAATGGGTAGCCTGGTCAAGTGCTGTTGTTGTTCCAGGCACTATCGCATACTGGAGGTATAGCTCAGGCAAACATTTTCCGACGGATGTGTTGGTGGGATATCTCATTGGTGCTGGTTCCGGTTTGTTGATACCCGCACTACACAATGGTGAATTACCAAAGGATATCTCCTACAATTTGCAACCTCTATCAAATGGAGTGATGCTGACTATTACCTTTTAATTAATTAGATAAATAAGCTGAAGCCGAACCTATCAGGATTCTCAGAAAGGCCGATAGTAATGTCCATGTCGCTGTAAACACAAGTGCAGGCAATTGCTCTATGAACCCAAAGTGATGCTGTAATTTTTTCATGTATAATAATGATTGTCAGTCCAGTTAATGCAAAGCACAAACGACGAGCAGGCACCATCAACATATGATGTATTTCGGATATTAAAAGTGGTGAAGAAAAAATTATCATGGAATCGACCCGGGTGCTAAAGGAATGTCCATGATGATACTGTCTTGCAAATATGGACACTTCAGGATTTCTTCAGAATTGATCGGGAACTTGCTTCAAAAAATGTATATTCGATATATTACCTTATCTATTGCTTTTCTAGCTTGTCAATTTTTGACAAGTTGCAATAATACAGATGTTTTACCACGGGAAGATATTCAAATAAAGAAAACGGAATATCTTACAAAAAACGTTGTGCTGGTCGTTATAGATGGTCCGCGTTTTACGGAAACATGGGGTGATATCAATAAAAAATACATTCCAAAATTCACCGAACACTTAGCCCCCAAAGGTATTGTCTATAATAATTTTATTAATGGCGGAACCACAAATACTAATTCGGGCCATGCTGCCATCACAACAGGTTTCTATCAGGATGTAAACAATACTGGAGAAGAATACCCTACCTACCCTTCCATTTTTCAGGTATATCTTAATCAAACCAAGAACTCTCCAGATAAAGCATTCGTGATCACGGGGAAAAGTAAATTGAATGTATTAACTGACTGCACAGATCCGCCTTGGAGAGGAAAATTCAATCCATCTTTTGATACCCAGGACAGAAGCGATTTGAAAACATTTGAAAGAGCCATTGAGATTTTTAATGCTCATCAACCGAACTTAGCACTGGTACACTTTAAGGGACCGGACAAGTACGGCCATCAGGGGAATTGGGATAAATATATTCAAAGTATCCAAGAGACAGATTCCCTTTTGCTGAAACTATGGGAGTTTTTGCAAAACGACACAAAATATAAGGGCAGTACAACACTTATAATGACAAATGACCATGGCAGGCATTCCGACCATGTGGCCACAGGTTTTAAAGGACATGGAGATGGTTGTGAAGGATGCCGGCATATCAACTTTTTCGCCATTGGCCCAGACTTTAAACAAGGGTTTGTTCACAATCAGAAAAGGGGGCAGGTAGATATCTCACCTACTATAGCAGAGTTAATGGGCTTTACTATGCCCAAAGCAACCGGTAACGTCATGATTGAATTGTTTCAATAAAAACTGATAAAATGAAAATTATACTTGTACTCTTTTTTGTAATGTCAACGTTTTTTGTTAACGCGCAAGACAGTAGCTCAAAAAAGTTCCACCAATTTG
Source organism: uncultured Flammeovirgaceae bacterium (assembly GCA_946886805.1). The sequence goes on from CAMPJM010000170.1 coordinate 7,299, forward strand.
GATTGTCCACTTCAGGGTTGGTTTATGAAAAATCATATAAAATTATTTTGTCACCCTATTGGGAGGTAAGAAAAAAATCCCATTCTTTTTCTGCCGGGCCCACAATTCTACTAAGTTCAGAATTTGATGCAAGTGACAGAAAGTACCCTAAGCTTTCCGGGCTTCAAGGAAGTTATAAATACTACCCATTTCATGCATCGAAAAGGTTGGACTTTTTCTTTCATACTACTTTAAATCTTCAACGGATAGTGGATGAATGGGAGGCCAACCATTGGGACGCTAACTATTCTAAATATGAAAATTTTGGATACAAGAATACCGAACTTATCATAAATCCACTTGTCGGTTATGGCATAAAGGTAAATTTGTTCAAAAACATAGCTCTACGTCATAGCATAGGTGCTGGGTACTTCTTTTCCTTCATAGATGGGGATGAATTTGATAATCCAGGTGATTTAGAAGTGGACTTTGACTATCGACCTTATGGGGGACAAGGTATAAGTTTGGAAGTAAAGTTGGGAATGGTATATACGTTAAATCATTGAAGATTCGAAACACTTTAATGGTTATTTTTTAGGAAGTTTTTTGAATTTAGTCTGATCAAATAAAATGGAGAAAATAAAGAAATTTAACCTATACAC
>CAMPJM010000171.1 GCA_946886805.1 uncultured Flammeovirgaceae bacterium
AATTGTCCAACTGTAAAAAAAGTAATAGTTGTAGAACGGCTTGAATGGGGAGTAAAAATGGTAGAAGGTAGAGATGTCTGGTACCATGAAGAAGAGAAAAAAGCATCAAAAGTTTGCGAGCCGGAAATTATGGATGCCGAAGATATATTATTTATACTTTATACCTCTGGCTCCACGGGCAAACCAAAAGGCGTAGTCCATACTTGTGGTGGCTATATGGTGTACACAGATTACACCTTTAGAAACGTTTTTCAGTATGAAGAAAGCGATATTTTCTGGTGTACGGCAGATATTGGCTGGGTTACCGGTCATTCGTATATAATTTATGGCCCTTTGTTGGCAGGAGCCACCACGCTTATGTTTGAAGGAACGCCCAGCTATCCTGATAATGGTAGATTTTGGCAAGTCATAGACAAGCATAGTGTCAACATTTTTTACACTGCCCCCACTGCTATCAGAGCATTGATGGCTGGCAATATAGACGATGTGCTTTCTTATAGCCTGGATTCCTTGAAAATTTTGGGGTCGGTAGGCGAACCTATAAATGAAGAGGCATGGCATTGGTACAATTTGCATGTTGGCAAAGAAAATTGTCCGATAGTTGATACCTGGTGGCAAACAGAAACAGCAGGAATTATGCTTTCACCCATAGCAAATGTCACAAAAACAAAACCTGGGTATGCTACCTTTCCCCTCCCAGGCGTACAACCTATTTTACTTGATGCCGATGGCAAAGAGATTACTGAAAATGGAGTAGAGGGTTTGCTTTGTATGAAATTTCCCTGGCCGGGAATATTAAGAACTACCTATGGCGACCATGAGCGGTGCAAATTAACCTATTTTTCTACCTTCAAAGGCATGTATTTTACAGGAGATGGCGCCAAAAAAGATGAAAATGGTTTTAGGATTATAGGCCGTGTAGACGATGTTATAAATGTTTCAGGTCATAGGTTTGGCACCGCAGAAATTGAAAGTGCCATTAACGAACATCCAAATGTTACTGAATCAGCTGTTGTAGGATATCCTCATGATATCAAAGGGCAAGGGATCTATGCATATGTGATTTGTAAAGATGAAATTGAAAATGAGGCGATAGAAAGGGAAGAGATTATTGAAAAAGTGGTTAAACATATCGGAAAAATAGCGAAGCCCGAAAAAATTCAATTTGTAAAGGGGCTTCCAAAGACCCGATCTGGTAAAATAATGAGGCGAATATTGAGAAAGATAGCAGAAGGCAATACTTCAAACCTCGGAGACACCTCCACTTTACTTGATCCGGATGTCATTAATGAGATAATGGAAGGAAAGTTGTAAACTCCTACCACTTGCGACTATAACTTGTAAGAAAAACGGAGAATTTTTAAGTCATCCTGAAAATTCTCCGTACTAAGGACATGACAATCTGGATGTTCTAATGCACCGGACTTAATAATAATCACAATATTATTTTTTAATAATTTTATATTTTAGTTGTAAGTCTTATATTTAAAAGGAATTTAGGGATCTCCTCAAAAAGGATGATCTTGAATCACCAATCAAGGAAAAACGAGCTTCAAAAATATTTAACCAGCCGATATGAAAAAGAAAATAATCATTCCTGTTACAATTTTTCTATTGCTGATTATTGCCTACTTCTGGCTTGCTCCCGGATCTTCACAGGAAAACTCAGATTTATTTATTACAGCGGAAAAAGGCACCTTTCAGATTGATATCACCACATCAGGCGAACTTGAAGCAAAGAACTCAGTTAAGATTCCCGGGCCTAACGTAAGGTCGGTGGGTATCTGGCAAATAAAAATAGATAATTTGGTAGAAGAAGGCACCCTGGTTAAAAAAGGGGATTACATTGCCACCCTGGATAAATCTGAATTATCCACTAAAATGATGAATGCCGATACCGAGCTTCAAAAGACATCTTCACAGTTTTCACAGGCGCAATTAGATTCCGCACTTACCTTGAGACAGGCTCGTGATGAGTTGATTAATTTGAAATATGCGGTAACAGAACGCCAGATAGTTGTAGAACAATCGCAATTTGAACCGCCAGCAACCATCAAACAAGCAGAAATTGATAAAGAAAAGGCGGAGAGAGCTTACCAGCAAGCAAAAGAGAACTACAAGATCAAATTGCAGCAAGCAAAAGCAAAAATGCAGGAAGTGGCTGCAAATTTGGCAAGGGCCGAAAGGGATCTTAAAACCATGCAGGACCTCATCCAGTCTTTTACGATAACGGCCCCGGAAGAAGGAATGGTGGTATATGTCAGAGACTGGAATGGAAGCAGAAGAGCTACCGGCTCTCAGATATCCGCCTTTGATCCAATTGTTGCCACGCTTCCGGATCTCACCACCATGATTTCCAAAACGTACATAAATGAAGTAGATATCCGAAAAATCTCTGAAGGACAAAAAGTAATGATTGGGCTTGATGCTTTTCCTGAAAAGCGACTTACAGGGAGCGTGATGAGTGTTTCGAATGTAGGCGAGCAGAAGCCAAATTCAGATGCCAAAGTTTATCAGGTTAATATTATCATCAACGAATCTGATACTACCCTGCGCCCTGCCATGACAACCAGCAATACAATTATATCAGAAGTGCTGGAAGACGCAATTTTTATTCCTCTAGAATGCTTGCACAGCCAGGGCGACACCCTAACCTATGTTTATAAGCAAGATGGATTGGCTACCTTGCGGCAGGAGGTGAAAATTGGAAAATCAAACACCAATGAAGTAGTGATCCATGCGGGATTAAATGAAGGTGAAAAAATATATCTTTCGCGGCCAAAGGGCAATGACGAAGGCAAGCTGGTATTGTTAGAAGAGACTCCAACTACAGCCAGCTCCCATTAGTAATGAAAGAAAAAATTTTAGCGAATTTTTATATAGCGTTTGAAGCTGTTTTAGCAAATAAGCTCCGCTCTGTACTCACGGCGTTAGGGATTATTTTTGGAGTTGCTGCTGTTATATCAATGCTGGCTATTGGGAATGGCGCACAGCAGGAAATTTTGGAGCAGATAAAACTCGTTGGCGTAAATAATATCGTCATCACCCCGATTATAGAACAAACTGAAGAAAAGGTAACAGACGATGCTTCGGCGAAGTCTGACAAAAAAAGCTTTACGCCGGGACTCCACATGGAAGACGTAAAAGCAATACAGCACATTCTACCCAATATTGAAAAAGTAAGCCCTGAGATTTTAGTAGAAACTTATATCATTAAAGGTGGCACCAGGCGATCTGCCAAATTGGTAGGTGTTACCCCCAACTTTTTTCAAATTGCGAATTTTACTATTTCCAGTGGAAAGATGTTTAATAATAAGCAAATGGTTAATGGTGGGCCGGTCTGCATTATTGGAAAAGGCATTCAGGTGAAATTTTTCAGTGATGAGGATCCAATAGGAAAAATGATAAAATGCGGACCTCACTGGCTGAAAATAATAGGGGTCTTAGATGAAAGGTTCATCTCCGACGAGTCAATAGACAATCTTGGTATAAGGGATTATAACATGGATGTTTATGCGCCCATACAAACATTGCTCATAAGGTATGAAAACCGGGCTTTGTTAACAGAGGCGATGGTCAAAGGGGAGCAAGCAAGATTACAAAACGGCGGAGCTGGCGGGGAGGGGCAGTCGGCGGTAAATTACCACCAAATAGACAGACTGGTCGTTCAAGTTGAAAATACCGAATCGTTAAGTGCCACGGCCGAGGTGATTTCCCGCCTGTTAAAAAGGAGGCATTATGATGTAATAGATTATGAAATCACCATACCTGAGCTTTTGCTGAAACAGCAACAAAGAACTAAAAGCATTTTTAACATAGTTTTGGGCGCCATAGCAGGGATTTCTTTATTGGTGGGGGGAATAGGGATCATGAATATCATGCTGGCCTCGGTTCTGGAAAGAATTAAAGAAATTGGACTACGGCTATCTATTGGTGCCAAAAAAGTCGATATAATCCTTCAATTTCTTTTTGAAGCCATTATGATCAGTATATCAGGAGGAATAATAGGGGTTATACTAGGCATCACCATAGCAACCATAGTTGCAAAAGTTGCTGAAATTCCTACCATCATTACATTTTTTTCCATTGTTATTTCTTTCGGTGTAGCTGCGACAATAGGCTTGATATTCGGCATTGCCCCGGCCAGGAAAGCAGCCAATCAAGATCCCATAACCTCACTACGATATGAATAAAATTCCGAAGTTGTTATTTTTCATCGCTTTTATTTTTCAATCTCTAACAGGGCTCGCCCAAAATACCAGTAGCGACTCAATTGATTTTACGCTGGAGAGGATTATTGATTTTGCCAGGGACAATTCCTCGCGAGCGCTACAGGCTGAGAACAGGAAAGAAAATAGATATTGGCAATACCGAACCTACCTGTCAAATTATAAACCCCAGCTTTCATTAAGCGGAAGGCTACCCGAATTCAGAAGATCTGTTGTTGCTGTCCAGCAGGAAAGCGGGGCATATAGGTTTCAGCCAGTGACCAACAATATAATAGACCTTAATCTGAGGTTGAGCCAAACAATAGGCGCAACGGGTGGAGAGATCTTCATTAATTCTCAGGCTCAACGATTTGATGATCTAAACGAGCCTCGATTTACACAATACAGTGGCAATCCGGCTATTTTAGGTTTCGTTCAGCCATTGTTTGCTTACAACAGACTGCGCTGGGATAAAAAAATAGAACCGCTCCGCTATGAGGAGTCTCTAAAAGGGTATCAGGAAGACCTGGAACAGGTGGCCGTGAATGCTACAGATCTATTTTTTGACCTGCTATTGCAACAAGTAAATTTGGAAATAGCACTTAAAAATCTGGGGAATAACGATACCATCTATAAAATTGGGCAAGGGAGATATAATCTTGGTAAGATTGCCGAAAACGATCTGATGCAATTAGAACTGAATGTTTTAAACTCTCAACAGGATGTATCGCAGGCAGAACTCGAACTCGAAACAGCTACTCTTAGGCTCAAAACATTCATTGGTTGGACCAGCGAAGAAAAGTTTAACCTCATACTCCCGGATGAAATCCCAACCTTTGAGGTGGATGAACAAATTGCATTAAGAGAAGCGCGGAACAATCGCTCGGCAGCAGTTTCTTTCAAAAGACAGCTATTGCAGGCCGACGCACAAATAGCTGAGGCTAAAGGGGCAAGTGGCTTAAACATTGACGTGTATGGCTCGGTAGGCTTAACAAACAGGGGCAATTCTATAAGTGATATATATGTGAATCCTAATGACCAGCAAGCTTTAACAATTGGATTTGATATCCCTATTGTAGACTGGGGAAGGCAGAAGTCCATGAGAAAAACTGCAGAGGCAAACAAGAATCTTGTGGAGCAAACCATTAGTCAGGATGAAGTGAATTTTGACCAGGAAATTTATACGCAGGTTAAACGTTTTAAGATGCTAAGAAACCAGCTAAAGATTACTTTTAAAGCTGATATTATTTCTCACGACAGATATGAAATAGCGAAGAACCGGTATTTAATTGGGAAAATTAGCATTACCGATTTGAATATAGCCCTACAGGACAAAGATCTGGCAAAGCGCGCATACATAAGTTCGCTAAGGAATTTTTGGACTTCCTATTATAATCTTCGCCTCTTGACCTTATATGACTTTGCAAGCAACCAACCGATTTACTACGAAGATGAGGAGACGTCTTATTAATTGCTGCCAAAACGGTATAAAAGGATGAAGCAACCTTCGAATTATTTCCGTGCTGACCATTGATTGATCGTTACATCCAGTTTTCATTTTTACTTTCTACATAATAAACGACATAGTCGACCAAAGCTGTTGCGGTAGATAAAGCAATATAAGGGAGCAAAATTTTACCACCAGCAGTAATAAAAAGAACATCGGCCAATTGATGATTCCGTTGATATATACTTTGGCGAATATGCACTTGTTGGATCTTCTTCCAATTTAACAAGGTGTATTTTCTCCCCCATGCTCCCGACAATAATTGTATTCCTTCAGCAGGGGTTTCCCATCGAAAATTTTTCCAGGCTTTATAATAAAAAGCGGTTACATAAATTAATATCAGAATAAAACCCGCTGCCCACCATCCTATCCAATACCATGAAATCAACATAGATATAATTGAAAATGGTAAGCCAATAGTTAAAGCTTTTCTTTTCCAATACTCAGGTTGAATTTTATTGGCATCTTCATGTCGGAAACCTGTGAACGTCTGGTACGAATCAGAGAGTTTTAACAATTCAGAAAAGGACAAAATAGGGATCTGGATGTGTTTTTTTACATTCTTATCGTTGTTCCCCACTACCTGAATGTGCATAATCCAATAGTCAAATTTTCTCCTTAACCAGGAAGCTTTCCAATTTAGGATCTGGACTTTATTCAGAGGAATGGTTTTTTGTTCTCTGTTAAAAAGACCAAAAGCAATTTTCCAGTCCTTTCCACTGTCTGTTAGTTTAAAATCAAAGAATTTAATAACTGTTCGGGCAATAGAAAAGAGGAGCGAAATAACGGCCACGCCCAACAATAACACGCAAACTAAATAGGCCGTCTGGCTAAGTTCCCTGGCATAAGTATTAATATAATCTTGCTCATCAAAATCAAAAATCTGCTTTATCTCTTCCAATAAGTTGAATCCAACAGCCACTAAAATTAAAAATGCTTCAAGATGATTAGCCGTCAAACTCAGTTTGATCAGATCTTTGAACTTTAGATTATAAACGGAGGCTTGAGGAGAGGGATTTTCAGAATGAGGTTCTTCGCCGGAAGTTTTATTATCCATAAGCAGATTCTTAAGGTCTTCTGCCTTTCCTACAGCAAGTGCATCGAGCTGTACTTCAACTTTCTCGCTTCCCGTAGCGTCAAAAGAAACTTTAGCCACGTCCAATGCCTGCTGCCATACATTTTGCTCCAGATGTACAGCTTGAATGTTCGCAAAAGGAATGCTTAAAGTCTCCTTCTTCAGCCAGCCAGATTTGATAATAAGGTTGCCTTCGCTGAGATAGAAGGTTTTAAACCAGTAACTAATGACCGTACCCACAAGGCTTATCAAACAAAAAACTACTATAATTGCTAAAATTGACAGCGAGTTTTCATCCTTTTCATCTTTGAAAAGATAAAGCACCAACACCGGCCAAAACCCTTTCAGTAATTTAAGAGAGGTGCTCCATAATATTATAAAAATGGCGGCAGGTGATTGCCTTTGAGGCATATTCCAGAAATTCTGACTATTTGTGAGTGTCTCCATTCAAACTTGTGCTGATCCACTCCTTGATGTTCTGTGCTGTTTGTGCAGTAATCCCTTTAATTGTGAAATCTGCCTCGGATGAGCCCGCCGTAAAAACAGAAACAGAAGAAAGGCCAAATTTTCTTTCGATCGGTCCCGATTGTATGCTTACATGCTGAATCCTGTTGAGCATAACCACTCTCAATCTTCTGGTAATCCAGCCACTTCGATATAAAACATCTTTGTTACGCAAAGCATAGCCACTATTGCTGTAACTAATACTTATTGATACATAGGCTAACACAGAAAATATCAAAAAAATACCGACACTTAAAGATATAATTAAGGGGCTTTGAAGGCCTTCGATAAAATAAAAGACTGGAATAGCTATTGCTAAAAGAATTGCTAATGTAATTCCAAATGAAATTCGCTCTACCAGAAGAAAGTCCTTCTCTAAAGGCTCAAAAGGAATATCCTCGACCGTGGGAATTTCACTTGGTGAAACAATTGTATTGGTAAAATCCATATCTTTAAATTTACTACCAATTTTATTGACTACAAGCAAGCTTCATAAATTTATTAGCGTCATTTATATTTCCGGAATGCTATTTAAATTAAGATTTTCTTTCCAAGAAGGTCGTTCTAGCTAAATTTTAACTTTACCAGCGACATTAAAAATTAGGCGACAGGAAATACTATCGTTGTTTGCAAAACACAAACA
>CAMPJM010000172.1 GCA_946886805.1 uncultured Flammeovirgaceae bacterium
TCTGTTTTCAACGCTCTGAGTTTTGCAGTCCATTTAGCGGGTTCCCAATAACTTACTCTCGGGTCATTTAAGCCCGCTGTGATTAGCATGTGAGGATAATCCTGGGCTTTTACATTTTCATAAGGTGAATAGGATAAAATATAATCAAAATAGACCTTTTCGTTAGGATTTCCCCATTCCTCGTACTCGGTGATAGTTAATGGTAAATTTGGATCGCTCATGGTATTTATGACATCAACAAAAGGGACATGGGCAACGAGGGCTTTAAAAAGACCGGGTTTCATATTTGCAACGGCTCCGATTAATAGACCTCCGGCACTACCACCCATTGCTACCAAATTTTCTTTATTAGTATATTTCTCGTCTTGGAGGTGTTGCGCGCAAGCTATAAAATCGGTGAACGTATTCTTTTTATTTAACAGTTTGCCATCTAAATACCATTGTTCTCCCAAGTCGCCACTTCCGCGGATATGGGCAATAGCAAAAATAAAGCCCCTGTCCAATAAACTTAATCTGTTCGGGTTGAATGTAGGCTCGGTAGTGACACCGTAAGCCCCATAGCCATACAGGTATAGTGGGTTCCGTCCGTCTTTTTTAATGCCTTTTTTATAAACCAAAGAAATAGGTATGGCTGTACCATCTTTAGCAGTAGCAAAAATTCTTTCAGAAGTATAATTCTTAGCGTCATATCCGCCCACCACTTCTTCGGTTTTTAATATTGTTTGCTTTTGCAAAGCCATATCATAATCGATAATTTGCTTTGGTTTAACGAGGGAAGAATACGAGAACCTCAAAGTATTGCTATTGAAATCGGGGCTTTCAACCTTTGCGATGCTATAAGTAGGGTCTTCAAAAGAAACAGAATGGGGTAGAGAGTTATCTAAAGGAAGTATTTCAATTTGTCTAAGGCCGTCAACACGTTTGGTTACTGCAAGATAATTTTTGAATTCCTCCAGGTTTTCAATCGTGATATTGGGCTTTCCGGCTATAACTTCCTGCCAATGGTTCATTTCCGTGGCATGAAAAGTAGCTTTCATAACCTTATAGCCTACCGCATTTTGATTGGTGAGGATGTAAAAAACATCATCGTGCGGATAAACGGAATATTTCACATCTGCAATACGGGGGGTGATTATGGTATAATCCTTATTAGGATTGTTTGCATCTAAATATAAAACCTCCGAAGTTGTTTTGCTTGTGAGATTGATCAAAACAAACTGGTTGTTTTTAGATTTTTGAACGCTCAGAAAAAAACGATCGTCTTCTTCATGGTAGACCATTTTATCTTCCAAATAAGTACTTCCGATTTTATGGAGGAATAGTTTATAAGGTCTATAGGCCTCATCGCGGGTAGAGTAAAATAATGTCTGATTATCATTTGCCCAAGCCAACGCATAAGACAAGCCACCTATAGGTTCCTCAATCAGTTCCCTTGTTATCAGGCTCTTTACGTAGAGGGTGAAATTTTCATTCCCAACAGTATCTGATGTATAGGCTATCATCTGATGATCAGGACTGATTTCTAAACTTCCCAATGAAAAAAAAGATTGACCTTCTGCCAAAACGTTGACGTCTAAAATAATTTCCTCCTCAGCATTTAAGCTGCCTTTTTTTCTGCAATAGATCGTGTATTGTTTGTCTTTTTCTGTCCGCTGGTAATAGTAGTAGTCATCTTCTTTTATAGGTACAGTGCTGTCTTCATCTTTTATTCTTCCCTTGAGCTCTTTAAAAAGAAGCTGTTGAAAAGGCTCCGTATCCTTCATTACCTTTTCGGTATATTCATTCTCCTCTTTCAGATAGGCAATAACTTCTGGATTTTCTTTATCGCGTAACCAAAAATAATTGTCTCTGATAATTGTATCATTAAAGGTTGCTGAATGGTTATTGATGGTGGCTACCGGAGGTTTTATGGATTCCTTAATTTCAGCTTTTTTTTCTTGTTTCGGACTGCAACCATTCATGCTAATTAAAAGAAAGAGGATTAAAGATATGAAATAAACTGAACCATTTTCAAACATAAGTCGGTTTACAGAACTTTTGAGCGAGGTTTTGTAATGATGAAATTGCTCTATCATTTTTCTTCCATTTGATTCAGTACCTGATCGAGATCTTGCTCTGTCTCCCGAAGTTGCTTTTTGCAGGCAGTTATTAAACCGGTAGCAGTTTTTATCAGCGATGATAGTTCATCCACATCAGGCTCTTCATGCTCTATTTTGTAAACAATGTCATTTAATTGGACCATTGCTTCTTTATAACTAAACTTCTTTTTTGACATCTTCTATTATTGCTGTTTTTGTAATAATACTTTCTATTGACATGGTGGCACTCTTGGTCACCAAAATTTCATTCAGGCCAACCTGGGCATCTTTGAGTAATTTATCTTGAATATAAGAAATGGTATATCCTTTCTTTAATATTGCCTCCGGATTGCTCAATTTCAAAGTGTTCTTAATATATAATAATTTTTGATTTTCGTCCCTAAAATAATTCTTGCAGAGGTTTTTTAAATTCGCCTCCAAGTGTTTTATCAATCCATGTTGCGTTTGTAGGTTCTTTTTGGCAAATATTTGCAGCTTAAGCTCGTTTTGCGAAAGTGTAATTCTTTGTTTCTCCCAATACCTGGCCTTATAACTAAGTATAGCGTTGGTGATTTTTTCTAACCTATATTTTTGATCCGTACAATAATTTTTTGTTATAATATTAGCCTTTCTTAATAAAAATTCAAGCTTTTGCTCAAAATTATAAACTCTGGAAATTAGAAATGCCGAAACAGCGGTAGGGGTTTTTAGCTTTTCATGCGCTACAAGATCTATCACTGATTCATCTCTTTCATGTCCTATTCCGGTCAGGATGGGGATGGGAAATTGAGCAACATGAGAGGCTAAGTCATAATCATCAAAACAATCCATATCGGTTTGTGCCCCACCACCTCTAATAATAGCTACAATGTCATAGTCGTCGATCCTATCATTTATTTTGTATAAAGCTTTCACAATTGATTTTGCGGCTTCTTTCCCCTGCATATCCGCCTGAAAAAGTTTTGCGGTAAACTTATAGCCATATTCGTTATCGATAAGTTGGTGCATGAAATCACCATATCCTGCGGCTGATTTTGAACTGATAATGGCTATCCGCTGCGGCACGTCTGGCAGCTCCAGCATTTTGTTCATTTCAAAAATGCCATCTACTATCAGTTTGTCTATTATTTCCTGTTTTCTTCGAGCTCTTTCTCCAAGGGTAAAATTAGGGTCAATATCTTTGATGTTGGCACTAAGTCCAAAAAGTTCGTGGAATTCGATGCTTATATTGGCAAGGATTTTCATGCCTGGCCTAAGATTTTCTCCCGTAATACTTTTAAACCACCCGTTGATATTTCTATAGTTCGTTGCCCAGATAGTTGCCCTTAGTTTGGCTTGTAAAAGGTCTCCTTCTTTTTCTATTAATTCCAGATAACAATGACCTTTCTGAGTAGTTCTTAATTCACTTATTTCTGCAACCACCCAGTAGGAGGGTTCCAATTGGGAATTTAAAAGTTCCTTTAAATGAAGATTAAGCTCTAGAAGAGAAATGAACTGCATAGCACAAAGTTAGGAAAAGAAAAGATAATGGGGCCACTTTTAGAGAAGATGATATATCTATCCTATATCCGCTGTAAATATTTTCCTGACAAGAAAATATATTTAAATTGCATCTACTATGAACCAAAATATGATTAAATATTTTTTTTATTCTGCCATTGTTCTCTTCTTTTTTGAAAGCCAACGGGTTTACGGGCAATATCAAAATCAAATAAATCGAAGGCCTGCACAGCTAAATTCTGGTTGGCGGCTACCACAACCACAAAACAACCCCGCTAGTCATACAATTTCTGTTAAAAAGCGGGAGTCAGATGAACCTCAATCACTAAACAAGGCGGTTTCCAAAAACAAATTTTTTAAACAGGGAAAAATTCGGACTACTGATTCTTATCCGGTTTATGAGGAAAGTGAGGTTTTTATTAAGTTTAAATCAACAGCGGCAGATAAAATTCACTCTGATCGGGCAGGAAGGACAGCTTCCATATCCCTCGACCGTCTTGAGTCAATGATAGATCTGGCCAAAATTGAGAGGTTGAAAAAAATGTCTCTCAACAGGAAATTTAACAATGTTGGCCGAACCTATAAGGCGATTTTGAAAAAGGGAATGCCTGTGGAGAAAGCGATTGAGATCTTAAAGAAATCTCCGGATATAGAATACGTTGAAAAGGTCCCGAAATATTATACGTTACAATCTCCCGACGATCCTTTGTATGCTGATGGTAGTCAATATGCTTTAAATCTGATCCACGCTATAGAAGCATTTGAACTGTCATCGGGCAATAATGAAGTTTTTGTAGCCATAGTAGACGATGCTTTTTTATATGATCACCCTGACCTTATTGATAACGTTGATGTTTCTAAATGTTATGATGTTGCGGACGGTGATGCTGACACAAGACCGCCTTCTTCGGGAACAAATAAAGCCGGACCTTTCACATTTTCTCACGGTACACACGTAGGAGGTATTGCCGGTGCTGTTACAAATAATGGCTTAGGTGTTGCATCGGTGAGCAATAACAAAATTAAACTTTTTGGCATCAAAGCCACCCGTGACGAAACCGATGATACAAGAGACATTGAAAGCGGCTATGAGGGTGTTGTAAAAGCCATAGAAAACGGGGCAGATGTTATAAACATGTCTTTTGGTGGTGCTGGAGATTCTGATGCATGGCAGGATTTGATAAATGATGCCGCTGCCGATGGTGTTATTTTCGTAGCAGCAGCAGGAAATGGAAATACTACTGTTAAAAATTACCCGGCCGCTTATGACAATGTTATATCAGTAGCTAATACCGATAGTGAAGATAGAAAAAATTCTACTTCAAATTATGGAGAATGGATTTCAATTGCTGCTCCTGGAGCAAATATTCTCAGCACAGTAGTAGGGGAGGACGGAACTTCCGGCTCATATGGAATAAATTCAGGAACTTCTATGTCGTCGCCAATGGTAGCTGGTTTGGTGGGTTTGCTATTGTCAGAAAATAATACTTTGACATACAGTCAGATAGTGTCCATTCTTCAATCCACCTCAGATAATATAGATGCCCGCAACCCTGGTTTTGAAGGCAACTTGGGAGCTGGCAGAATCAACGCCTATAATGCAATGCTCGAGGTGACTGGAGCCAACATGCCACCCGTAGCAGAATTTATCAGTTCAGATCCTGATATTTTTGTGGAACAAACAGTGTCTTTTTCGGCCCAATCACTAGGGAATGGGCTAACGTACTCCTGGAATTTTGAAGGTGGAAACCCTGCATCAGCCACTGGAGAAAACGTGGTAGTTACTTTTAACAATGCGGGTACTTTTAATGTAAAACTCACGGTTTCCGGTAGTTCAGGATCTGATATTGCCACAAGAACCGATTATGTAAAGGTGGTTATTCCCCAAGACTGTGCGATTCTTTCGTACCCCTTAGAGGGAAACAGAAGTTTTTATACTTATGAAGACAATGAAACCAAAGAGAATAACGGGCCTGTTGTTGGACAAAATATTTACGGATCTACAAGCTTTGCAAATTTATATGATTATCTGCCCGGGAATTATGTAAGTGGGGCGTTATTCGCAATAGGTTTAATAGAAAGCGAAAATCCTCGAAATGCAATTGTGAGCTTTAAAGTTTGGGAAGAATCCTCAATCGGTAGTTTTCCAGGCAGGGAGTTGGCTAGCAAAGATGTTAGTTACGACGATTTAAAGCTTACCGGACAAAATCAGTCAAAAACAAACAGGGCCAGCTACACTGAGATATTCTTTGATAATCCGCCCGCTGTTCCTGCCGAAGGAAGGTTTTATTTGGGTTTTGAAATATATTACGAAGATGGAGACACAATTGGTTTTTATACTAATGAAGATGGAGAGGGTAATGGAAATGAATCATTTATGCTTTCAGAGGGGGCTTGGCAGTCATTTTCAGAAATTGAATTTGATGCGAACATAGAAATGTCTCCTGTTTTGGTGGGCGGTGCATATTTAAATATAAATGCCTTCGTTTCAGAAGGTGGCGCTTGCGTGGGAAATTCCGTTGCATTTAATACAGATGGTATTCTTCAAAATATAATCGCCTACAAATGGACATTTGAAGGTGGCATTCCCGCTACTTCCACAGATCCTAATCCTATTGTAAAATATTCACAGGAGGGCGAATATGAAGCAGAATTGATATTAACAATTGAAGGATGCGAGGAAGCGAGAAAGAAAATGACGAAGGCGGTGAAAATAATAGATTGTGACTTAGAACCCAAGGCAGATTTTTTTGCCAATAGATATGTAATTGAAGCGGGCGACTCAGTTCAATTTCTTGAGAATGCCGCAAACGCAACAGGTTTTTCCTGGACTTTCGAAGGAGGCGAACCTGCAACCTCCGCATTGTTTAACCCCTTCGTGAAATATTCCGAGCCTGGGGTCTACAAAGTAGGTTTGGAGGTTTCTAATCCATCTGGCGAAGTATCATCTGTTGTTAAAGAAGAATACATTCAGGTTTTTGAGCAAGGGTATTGTAATTTCTCCAATGTAGTATCTAATGTTCCTTCTGTCAGTGACCCTACTCTTTATTATGTTGATGATGCTGGGTATATTTCCGGTACAGGGTCCGGAGATCTTGCGAAGGCGGAATTTTTTGACATTGCTGAAGGTGAAGCTTATATCGATAAATTAGAGATTGTTTTCGGAGTGGCTACCACAAATGACAGTAAAGCAACTGTAGACGTAGTGATATTTGATAACAAAGGAATAGATAATACAGATGCTTTGGGAGCACCTGGCGAAGCAATAGCCACAAAATCCCTTTTTATTTCCAAAATAGCTGACGACATAGCTGCGGGAGTTCCAACGGAAATTAATTTTGGGCAACCGGTAAAGGTTGATGGTCCATTTTATGCAGGTATTCTGTTGAAATTTGACAATGAAACAGACTCTGTCGCCATACTGTCCACTACAGATGATGAAGTTGAAGATGGTACATCCTGGGAGTTTACTGGTGAAAATGAATGGTATCCCACGAGCAGGCGATGGGAAGCTGGAGAGAGCCAGGATCCATTGGATATATCATTGTATATCACGGCACATGTAAGAACTCCCAATCAGGAGTTGGAGGATGTGTGCAATCCTCTAAGTGTTGAAAATCCTGAAGCTTCTGATGCAGTCAAGGTTTATCCGAACCCATTCAGCTTTACTACAACCATTGAATATGAGCTTCAAGCAGCAGCGGATGTTAAACTGGAAATTTTCAATAGTCTGGGAAGCAGGGTTGATGTTTTAGAAGACTCGTTTAAAGGAAAGGGTGTTCATCAAGTAACCCTCAATGCTGGCAGCTTGCCAAAGGGTTTGTACATCTATAAACTTAGGATTGGGGATAAGAAGCTGAAAAGCGGCAGGATAATTTTGAATTAGAGATTTTTGAAATACAATTTGGTTCAAGGAATTTGAAAGTGTGGCAATCCCTCAAAAAAACCACCGCCCTCGTTTCGGGAGATTGCTGCATCTATTTTTTCGAAAAGAAAGAACATGAATTTGCGACGATGGAAGGGCACGAGCGGATGCTCTCGTCAGACTGCGGGTTTTGCACTTTTCATTAATAATCGTCATTGCGAACGGCCTTCCCGTCACAGGCCATGCCACTAAAATTACACTTTTCAAAGACACTGTTGAAGTAGGAGTAAACTAAAAGTGTGGCAATCTCCTAATAAAGCACCGCTCTTCGCTTCGGGAGATTGCCGCATCTAACTCCTCACCCGTCCGACCGCTCATCTTTGAGATTACCAGAATAATTGAACATACTGCGTCCTCTATAATACAGCGGTCGGACGGGTATTAGTTGCAGCAAACCCGCTTCACCTTAAAAACCACGACTAGCGCG
>CAMPJM010000173.1 GCA_946886805.1 uncultured Flammeovirgaceae bacterium
TGAAGGGTTTGGAGAAACTTTGGGGAAAATCGGTCTGATCATTGTATTCGGGGTGATTATCGGTGCATTTTTGGAAAATTCAGGAGGTGCCTATTCGCTGGCGGAGAAGATTTTAAAAGTAGTGGGACAAAAGCGTGTGGCTGCTGCAATGGGTATAATCGGGTATTTTGTTTCTATTCCCGTTTTTGCTGATAGTGGTTTTATGCTCGTGTCACCGCTGAACCGAAGTCTTTCAAAAAAAGCAGGTATTTCTTTAGCGGGCCCGGCAGTGGCACTTGGTTTAGGTCTCACGGCTACCCATACACTGGTCCCCCCAACTCCGGGGCCTATTGCTGCCGCGGGAATCCTTGATGCTGATTTAGGCATCGTCATGATGATAGGCCTGCCCATAAGTGCCTTAGCACTTTTTGTGGGAGTCCTTTTTGCTACAAAATATGCCGCCAAAACGTATATTGATCCGAATCCGGAAATTTCTGATGAAGAGTTGAGTACACGTTTGAAACATGCGCCAGGTATTTTAAAATCTTCCATACCTATTCTGGTGCCCATTATACTTATTGTTCTTAAGTCTGTTTTTGGTAATACGGATACTTCCTCCGAAACGCCTTTTCATAGCGTCGTTAATTTCCTGGGAGAACCTGTCATTGCTTTGTTTATAGGAGGCATTTTATCCTTGACCTTACCAAAAAAATTAAAGAAAGACATGCTTTCCTCTCAAGGTTGGGTGGGAGTTGCACTGAGGGATGCAGCTTCGATCATATTGATTACGGGGGCCGGAGGAATTTTTGGAAAGATTTTACAAAATTCAGGCATCGCTGCGACGCTGGGGGAAACACTGGCAGATACCAACTTAAGTATTTGGTTGCCATTTTTATTAGCTGCCGCAATCAAAACGGCGCAAGGCTCTTCTACGGTAGCTTTAATTACTACGGCCTCCATTATCATGCCGATGATGGGCTCGTTGGGGTTTGACTCAGAAATAGAAAAAGCAATGGTAGTGATCGCTATTGGTGCAGGTTCGGCGGTAGTTTCTCATGCGAATGATAGCTTTTTCTGGGTGGTTACCCAAATGTCGGGGATGAATGTCAAAACTGGCTACAGACTCTATACCACTGGTACTTTTATATTGGGATTTTCAGCTGCGCTATTCCTATATTTAAGCTACCTGATTTTTGCATGAGCTACCCAAACTTATTAAACTACTCACATTAAAAGATGAAGTTAAATGATACAAAAAAAGGCATTGATTTTACTTTATAATAAGGTGATGAAATATGAATAACTGTATCGTCCATAGGAACGTTGGTAAACCTAGACGAGTAGCCCGTTCCTAATTTAACTATTTAAGTAAACTACCAAATCTGATTTATTTTAAACATAAGACACATATTTATGGAATTAACAGGTAAGAATATCATAGGCAATGAATTGTTGGGGGATGGAAAGACAATTTTCTTTGCTGTAAATCCTGCAAATGGGGAAAAAATAGCTCCGGAATTTAAAGAAGCTTCCGCGGAGGAAATAGACGCGGCAATCCGCAAAGCGAGCGAAGCATTTCAGATCTACAGAAAAAAATCAGGAAAAGAAAAAGCAGTGTTTCTGGAAACCATTGCTGATGAAATAATGGGGCTCGGTGATGCTTTGATCAAACGATGTATGGAAGAGTCTGGATTACCAGAAGCACGCCTCACCGGTGAACGGGGAAGAACGGTAAACCAACTGAAGCTTTTTGCCCAGACGCTGAAAGAAGGTTCGTGGGTTGATGCCCGCATCGATTTTGCTGATCCAGATAGAAAACCGCTTCCCAAACCAGATGTGAGGAGCATGCTTAAGGCACTTGGGCCCGTAGGAATTTTCGGAGCAAGCAATTTTCCGTTTGCTTTCTCAGTAGCAGGCGGCGATACCGCTTCTGCTTTGGCTGCAGGTTGTAGTATTGTGGTTAAAGGCCACCCCGCGCACCCGGGCACATCGGAGATGGTGGGCCAGGCAATCATACAGGCGGTGAAAAAGTGTAACATGCCCGAAGGAACTTTCTCGCTTCTTCATGGAGCATCCATAGCAGTAGGGCAGGCAATTGTAAGACACCCTTTCATAAAAGCAATAGGCTTCACAGGATCATTCCGTGGAGGGAAATCGCTTTTTGACGAAGCGGCAAAAAGGAAGGAACCGATACCTGTATATGCTGAAATGGGAAGTACTAACCCGATTTTCCTGTTACCGCAAGCACTGAAGGAGCGAAAAGATGCCATTGCCCGCGACCTGGCGGCTTCTGTGAACCTCGGAGTAGGACAGTTTTGTACTAATCCTGGTCTGGTATTTTTGCAAGAGTCCGATGAGGAAATTGAGTTTAAGAAATTACTGGCAGAAAAAATAGGAGAAGTGGGGCCGGGCGTAATGCTTACCGAAGGAATCAGAAATAGTTACGATACTGGCGTGGAAAATCTCACCAAAATTAAAGGTGTAAATCTGCTTGCTCAGGGAAAATCAGAAACTTCGGCATGCTACGGATCCTCGTATTTATTGCATGCCAACGCAAATACTTTTTTGGAAGAGCCTTTATTAGAAGAGGAAGTGTTTGGGCCATCTACTCTGGCCATTACCGCTCAGAACAAAAGCGAGCTCCTGGACGCTGCCAGAAAATTGCATGGACACCTTACCATAACGATCCATGGTACGGAGGAAGATCTTCAACAACATCAAGACCTAATTGAAATACTGGAGCAAAAAGCGGGTAGGTTAACCATTGATGGATACCCGACAGGCGTAGAAGTATGCCATTCCATGGTGCATGGCGGTCCTTTCCCTGCTACCACCGATAGCAGAACAACATCTGTAGGTACTGGTGCAATATATCGTTTTGCGAGACCAGTTTGCTTCCAAAATTATCCCCAGTCATTGCTCCCTGAGGAGTTGAAAAACGAAAATCCCTTAGACATCATGCGATTAGTAGACGGTGAGTACAAGAGGAAATAATTATCACGAAGAGGAAAAACACTTATTTATTCATGTCAAGCGAAAAAAAATTTAGAAGTTCCGATTGGTTTGGAAATTCTGATAAAATGGGATTTGTACATCGTTCCTGGTTAAGGAACCAGGGATACCCCGACGATTATTTTGATGGAAGACCTGTAATAGGAATATGTAATACCTGGTCGGAGCTTACACCCTGCAATGGCCACTTAAGAGACTTTGCTGAAATTGTCAAAAGAGGCGTTGTGGAAGCGGGAGGTTTTCCTCTGGAGTTTCCGGTCACCTCTTTGGGAGAAACAATTATGCGACCCACAACGATGTTGTTCAGGAATCTTGCCAGTATGGATACTGAAGAAACCATAAGAGCAAACCCTATAGATGGAGTGGTCTTACTCACAGGTTGCGATAAAACAACTCCATCTACTGTTATGGGTGCTTGTAGCGTAGACCTTCCCACAGTTGTAGTACCGGGAGGACCCATGTTAAACGGAAGATTTAAGGGAGAATGCGTAGGCTCAGGTTCGTTCAATTGGCTCATTAAGGAAAAGCAAAAAGTAGCTAAGTACTCTGATGCAGAAATTCACGAAATGGAAATAGGGGCAGCAAGAAGCCAGGGACATTGTATGACCATGGGAACTGCCTCCACCATGGCCTGTATGGTAGAAGCATTGGGACTAACATTACCCGGCGCCGCTGCGATACCTGCTGTAGATTCCCGAAAAAAGGTGATGGCTCAACTTTCGGGACGTCGTATTGTGGAGATGGTGAAGGAAGATCTGAAGATCTCAAAGATCCTGACAAGAGAAGCGTTTGAAAATGCCATTGTAGTAAATGCAGCAATAGGAGGATCAACAAACTTTGTCATACATTTAATGGCTATTGCCGGACGTATTGGCATTGAACTAAATCTGGAAGATTTTGACGTTATCGGGAGTAAAATCCCTTTACTAGTAAACCTTAAGCCTTCCGGAAAGTATCTCATGGAGGACTTTTATTATGCGGGGGGACTACCTGTAGTATTAAAAGAGATGAAAAATTATCTTCATAAGGAGGCTATTACTGTAAATGGTCGGAAAATCGGGGAGAATAATGCGGATAACGCTTGCTATAACTTTGATGTGATTGCTACGATTGATGAACCCTTTCAAAAAGAAGCCGGAATAGCAGTACTTAAGGGTAATCTTTGTGAGGATGGCGCCATCATAAAACCTTCAGCCGCCACCCCTGCATTGATGAAGCATATAGGGCGAGCCGTGGTTTTTGAAACTATAGAAGACTATCATAAGCGTATTGATGATCCACAACTGGATATTGACGAAACCTGCGTGATTGTTTTAAAAGGAGTAGGGCCTAAGGGATACCCGGGCATGCCTGAAGTAGGCAATGTAGATCTGCCGGAAAAACTTTTACAAAAAGGGATAAGGGATATGGTGCGTATTTCTGATGGCAGAATGAGTGGTACAGCGGCAGGCACTGTGGTACTACACGTGTCTCCTGAGTCGTCTATTGGAGGAACACTGGCTTTGGTAAGGGATGGGGACATGATAGAGTTAGATGTCGAAAGCCGCACACTTCACGTCCATATCTCTGACGAAGAACTTTTGCAACGTAAGTCGAGCTGGGTACCACCAAAACCGATGGCAGAAAGAGGTTATGTTAAGTTTTATATAGATCACGTACAACAGGCGCACCTTGGTGCAGATCTGGATGTATTGAGGGGAGGATCAGGCTCCGAAGTAACACGGAATCTTCACTAAAATATTTATTCAAATTTTGCCCTTTGGATGTACCAATGGAAATAACCTGCAACAAATTTTAATGATTTTGACAATTTTTATCGTCGTTCAATGGCCATGCGTGTGGTAAATCATTGTGTCTTATGGCAGCCAAAGCTTGTCGGAATCAGCACATATTTCTATAAAAAGAGATTCTTTGGAACGCTGAGACCTTTTGGTTGGAACTTATTGGGGAAAATAAAAAATTCTTTCAACTGAACTCGACATGCCACAAACCCAGTTTATATTTCGGCAAGGATCTTCAAATGAACTGCACCTTTTTCCTCACATAACGGAATTTGGACTGAGAAAAAACAGTACTATTCAGCTGGGATCCTTTTCCGTGGCACGCTGTGAGAACTTCCAAATTTATTATATTATTGATGGCAAATTTGATTGGATGGTTAATCAACGTCATCAGGTGCTGTACCCAGGTGACACAGTCGTGGTATTGCCAGAACAGCAAATCGGTGGTTCAGAGGGGTATCTGGGGGTAGGCACCATTGTATTGTTAAAATTCAAGGTCGAAAAGATGGATTCCGATGGCATGGTTTTAGGCAAATGGAGCAAGCTTTCGGCGGGCGAATGCCGCACTATCGGGAAAGTACTCTTGCTAAACGACCTTCCGGTACTTACAGTTAAAGAGGTGGCTGGTATATTGCAGGAAATGCACATGGAAATTATAAATCAGGAAATAGGGTATATAACACGCATTAATTCGATGCTCGACTCACTAGTTATTGTGATTGGCAGGCAGTCGACACGCCAGGCGAGCTTACGCCGGAGCTTTCCCCAAACTTTTATGAAGCTGGAACAAGAATTACGCAAGAACCTCGCCCACCAGTGGACGGTTGAGGAAATGGCAGCCATGGTGGGGCTCGGCACAACAGCATTCACCGAAAAGGTAAAAAATTATACGGGTTTTTCGCCGTTGAATTATCTCATCAATATAAGGATATCAGAGGCTACAAAGATGTTGAAACAAAATAAAATTAATATAACGGCGATTGCTCTTGATTCGGGCTTTTATTCATCACAGCATTTTTCCACTACGTTTAAAAAACTTACGGGGCATACACCCGGAGAGTTTAGAAAAAGCTATACATCAAACCACTAACAATGAGCAATATGGAATGCGTTTTAACAATCGAAATAGGCACCAATGCAGTAAGAGTCATGGCTTTTGACTTGTATGGAGGTGTCATAGGATCATCCAAAGGATCATACCCGACTTTTCATACGGAACCCGATTTTAGTGAGCAGGACCCTGATCAGATGTTTATTACCATGCTTTATGTGTTGAAAAACTTGTTGACGGAAAAAATTCATGCCAAGAATTATAAAGTGATTTCTATTTGCTTTAGTGCTTCCATGCACAGTGTTCTCCCAATTGATAAAAGTGGCGCTCCATTAGGCAACGCTATCACCTGGGCCGACAACCGAGGAAAAAAAGAGGCCCAGGAATTAAAAAATTCTGCGCTAGGTGACAAAATTTATGATGCAACAGGCACACCTATTCATCCAATGTCTCCATTAATTAAAATTACGTGGTTGAGTAGGCATGATCCGGAACGATTTAAAAAAACATACAAGTTTCTTTCTATCAAAAGCTATATAATTCAACAACTTACTAATGAATACTTGCTCGACTACAGCCTGGCCTCAGCCACAGGATTGCTAAATAGTTATACTATGAAGTGGGAAGATGATGCGCTCCATCACGCAGGAATTACTTCAGATAAATTGCCGGACCTGGTTTCTGTGTTTCATTCTTCAGGAAAGCTAAGACGGAAATATCAAAAATTATTGGGTTTATCTGATAGTGCCAAAATCATAGTTGGTTCCAGCGATGGTTGTCTCGCAACTTTAGGTGGAGGCGTCTGGGAGGAAGGGAAAGCCACAATTACGGTTGAAGACAGTGGTGCTGTAAGGGTGGTTGGAAAAGAGAGATTGAAAGATAAAAAACGACGGTTTTTCAATTATCTGTTAACAGAAGGGTATTATGTGTCCGGTGGACCGACAAATAATGGTGGTGTTATCTTTGAGTGGTTCGCTAATCAGTTCGGCGATTTCAAAAGTCCTTATGATGTCGAATATACTATGGAAACCCTTGTGAAGGAAGCAACGACGGCTGCAACGGGATCAGAAGGGCTTATATTTCTTCCGTATCTCCTTGGAGAAAGGGCGCCTATATGGAATGCAAATGCAAGAGGAAGTTATTTTGGTATAAATATTAAACATGAAAGGCACCATTTTGTAAGGGCTACCTTAGAGGGTATAATATATGAAATTTATAGCATCGGTAAAACACTGCAGGAACATGTTAACATCAACTCACTTACCACGAATGGAAGCTTTTCATCCATACCTTTTTGTACACAGATGCTTGCTGATATTTTCAATAAACCGGTAAGCACTGGCAGCAATGCAGACAGCATTGCGCAGGGAGCATTTTTATTAAGCGCTATAGATTTGAATATTTACAAGAATCTTGAAGAAGCGGCGCGTTCCGTTGTCTTGTCTACCACTTACCAGCCTCACAAATATGATCACGCTGTTTATCAGAAATTCTTCAATATTTTTGAAAGACTGACCTCTAAATTAAGTGAGGAGTTTGAAGACTTAGCCAATTTACAAAACCAACAGTAGGTTAAAGAATACAACGGGAAGGTGAATACAGAAGATATATGAATTTCCAGAAGCCCTGTTATTTTGCAGATTTATGAATTTGTCGATTTTGAGGATGGTCCAATTGATCTCGAATGCGTTTGAAGCAAAACATTTCAGTTCTATTCCTTTTCTAAAAAAAATAGGAATTAACCGCTTTCAAACCACTGCACTTTTCCTACTTAGCATACTGAGACATTTATCCGGAAAAGGAGATAGGAGCAAAAGCTTCATCCTTTCCTACGGTTGGTTCTCCTGATAAAAATTATGTAAGTATTCTTATCTCGAATGCTTTCAGCCCTGGCTATGACTTTATCCATTGTCAAGCTTTTATTGCAGCCTCTAGTATTGCATTAGTTCAAGCTTTCTGAAACTGCGTTTACTCCCTCGTTTGGCGTAGCGACTCTTACAAAACGAAGATTTTTAGTTTTAAAATCCAGTGGTATACCTTCAACTCATCTGTATAAAAATCAACGGCGGCTTTTATTGGAAGAACTTATAAGTAGTATTTA
>CAMPJM010000174.1 GCA_946886805.1 uncultured Flammeovirgaceae bacterium
GTTTAAGGAAAGCAAATTTGATTCTTAAGTCATTTCAAAGTAAGTCTTAAATTTATATTTTAAATGGAATTATACCATTCACCTCCAGCTTCCTTCAAGGAAGGAGCGTTAATCTTTCGTGATCCTAAACCAGTCAAAATCGACATAACCACCATCCCGAACTCCGGCCTGGGTATCTGCGAAAATTCCTACTTTCGCCCCGATCCATTTATCAAGCTGTGCCATAAAAGACTGACCTATGGGTTTAAAATTCCTTCCATCTTCACTATAGCTAAAAGTACACATTGCATCGGGCGCACTCACCTTTACACGCAGAAAAGCGGTGGATTGCTTGATTGGTTGTGTAGCTACCACTTCTTCGGGTCCTCCACTCAGGGCATCTTTACAAATTACCTGCGATACATAATAACCATCTTCGTTTTTGTTAATGGCCAGATAAGAATAATCGTTCCCCATAATGATCAGACCTGCTTTCTTGCTCTGCCATACGTCCCATTCAAGGTTGAGTTCGGCTTTTGTGGTAGTGGTAAAATCAGGTGCAGGAAATTTCTGAAGTAGCAGATTCGGTGTGTTCCAGAGGTTGATGGCCGAATCTTTCCTGCCCACCATTAAAAGCCGCAGATAACCTTGATCCCTCAACATGACACTCCAGGTAACTTTAGGATTGGCATGCCACTGCCACTGGAGACCTAAGGTATCGGAATTGAATTCATCGCTTTCAGCAGGGGTCATGATGGGATAATCTTGCCCTACATCCGGTTTTTGGTAACTTAGCACGGGCTCCCCTATTCCATTCCCATCTTTATCTTCCCCCATCAGCGGCCAGCCGTCGACCCAATTTACAGGTTGCAGGTGGAGAATTCTTCCATAAGGCAACACTTCCTGGAAATGGAGGAACCAGGATTCGCCCGTCTTTGTATCTACAAGAGCTCCCTGATGGGGGCCGTTAATTTCGGTACTCCCTTGCTCCAGCACCACTTTTTCCTCATAGGGGCCATAAATATCCTTTGAACGTAGGATTAGCTGCCAGCCTGTAGCCACGCCGCCAGCCGGGGCGAAGAGGTAGTAATAATCTCCCCTCTTATAGAATTTCGGGCCTTCCACTGTATGGTGTTGATCATGTCCGGAAAACACATTTTTCCCTTTGTCCAATAACTTTGTTCCATCCTCACTCATCTGGTAAACAGTCAGCAGGCTATTCACACCTGCCCTGCTCGCCGCCCAGGCATGCGCCAAATAGGCCTTCCCATCATCATCCCAGAAAGGACTTGGATCAATAAACCCTTTTCCCTCTTTCACCAATACAGGTTCTTCCCAGGGACCTGCCGGATTCGTGGTTTTCACCATGTAGATGCCAAAATCAGGATCGCCCCAATAAATATAAAACTCTCCTCTATCGTAGCGGATGGAAGGTGCCCAAACCCCTGCACCATGTCGCGGAACATTATAATGTTCTTCCGGGATCTGTGTTTGAAGTGCATGCCCTATCAGTTGCCAGTTCACCAGATCCCTGGAATGAAGAATTGGCAAACCCGGCATAGTGTTAAAGCTGGAGGAAGTCATAAAGTAATCATCGCCTACCCTTATAGCATCGGGATCTGAATAATCGGCGTACAGTACCGGATTTTTATAAGTACCATTTCCTTGATCTGCTACCCATACATTTGACACATGCGGTCTGTCAACGATCGAATAGTCCTTTACTGCCGCCGAAGTAGCAATAGAGGAAGAAGGGATATCCGAAGGAGCATCTGCAGTTTTACAAGAAATCGCTATACTTGTCAAACTTAAGCATAGCAAAACTTTATAGGAAAAAATTTGCCGTTTAAAATTCATACATATTTTGTATTGTCCTGCCGACGAAAAGGATGTAGTGGTACTCCTGTTCCGGACTTTTTCGTTATATTACAGAGATTGAAATTGCTTAGCTCATTGTTTTAGAATTCCACTTGCAACGGAGCGTCTATACGCTTTGCATAGTTCATCAGATACTGGTCCCATTCTTCAACGGAATTAAACTGACCGCTCTTTTTCCAACCGAAGCCCGCATAATAAGTCAATTTTTCCTCCTTGGGATTCGCCAATATCAATATATGGCTTTGATCGGGAGTGCTTGTACGACGCTCCTTTACCTCCTGGATTACTTCCGGATCCATCACCAGACCGAGTCCAAGTTCCGATCCGTCCATTGGTTCCCAGTAACGCACCCACCCCTGCTCCGGAGCAGACGTTACTTCTCCTTTTTGATCGTGCAGGGTAATGCCTACCACTGCATTTGGAAGTTCCTGATCACTATTGAAGGAGACTTCAAAGCGGCTTAGGTTGCTTCCAAGGTCAAGACTTATAAGTTTGGTTTCTTGAATCTGCTGTCCCTTTACCTCGTAAGGTGCATAGGATAGCTCGAATACTGTGCGGATTGGACCAGTGGCAATTCTTTTATAACTGATGAAATTACGACTTACATATATTGAATCTTGCATCCAAACACCGGTTCCACCGATGCCGCGACTTGCCCCTACGTGATAAGGATCGTAACCTTCGCCGTGATCGATGTGATAGTAACCCGGCTCTTTGTCGTTTGCAGCGTACCATTTGTCAATGATAGGATACTCTACCCTTTTAAACCAGGCATCAATACCACTTGAAAGCGTTCCTCCTGGTTCTCCGGCCACTACCAATCTTTCTGCCTCTGGTCCGTAAGTACGAAAAGCTACACGATCGTTTTCCCAGGTATAATCGTCTGTCCGCTCCGGAACAATCCTTGAATAGGTATTGAGTTTACTCGCAGGTTGTAGTTCTTTCCCGTTTTCCTTCCAAAGAACTACATATTCTTTCTTTTCAAGCGCGTCCATATCCACCTGGAACAGCAGGTTGTCTACCTTACCATCCGCATCATTATCTATCCATTGGACCACCTTATATTTGCCTGTCGATAAATCCTGCACCAGTATGTCTTCGAAGTCATGCGAGTCCAACAAATTCTTCAGTTCATTTACCGGGACAGAAACCGTTTCCTGCATTCTTTCAAAATCAGCAGGATTGGTAATAAATATTGTTTTTTGATCTTGCTGCCCTTGGCATCCCATCAGAGTGATGGCGAAAAATAAGGAGCTGCTTAATAGGTAATTCGTCATTTTTGTAGTTTTACGATTTTTTTTACGAGCACCACGAGGCATGGATTTAAACATGGCTCAAAATAACCGCTCTGTTTTCATTTATACTAATATTTCTTAGCGTAGTTTATTGACTTTTTTTGATTATTACCAGGATTAAACGGAAATTCCATGGTTCATCGCCTGACTGCTAATTTTACTCTTTGATTGATTGCATTTTATACACATCCCTCACCATTGATGGCAAAACCGGGCTGCTGTAAAATGATGAAAAGCCAGCTTGATTTGCCATATCCACATTTACATGTGTAAGGAAAAAACCGAATGTATTTGTTGTCTTATCTATCCATGGGTAAGCACCAGCCCAACTTGGGCTGCTGAGTAAAACGGCATTTCCTGCACCATCCAACTCTTCTCTCCATAGACCAAGGCCATACACTCCACTGTGGTCTCTCCCTCTTACTTTTTGAACATACAGTTCATCACTTGCATCTGCTTTACCAATTCGATCAGCCTGCATCTCCCGAATTGATTTTTCTGATATTACCTGTTTTCCTTCATACTTCCCATCATTAAAGATCATCTCCAAAAAATGAGCGTAATCGTGCAGGGTACTTCTGGCACCACCACCTATCATTGGATTGTGACCGGAAGTGGAATCAACAGGAGTAAAGTTGGTATTCTCCATTTGCACAGGCCGCGCAATTTTCTCCTGAAACAGCTGTTCCCAATCCATACCACTTGCCATTTCTGCCATCCTGCCTGCTACCTGCATGGCAAGACCTCCGTATTTAAATTTGGCACCTGGGATAGTATCTGCAGGAAGACCCACAATGTTTTCTACAGATTCCTCTAATGTCTGATAGTAATCTGGCTTTTTTCCTTTTGGTTGGTAATCCGGATAACCTGAGGTATGAGATAACAACTGACGAAGGGTAGCTTCACCTTTTACATCCTGAAACTCCGGCAACCAATCCTTTACCTGATCATCCCATGAAAGTTTTCCTTCATCGACTACAGCTGCGATAGTAGCTGCTGCAAGCCATTTACCCGCAGATGCAATGTATACTTCTGTTTCCTGCGTATAATTGCCAAAGTAGTTTTCATAAATTACCTCTCCGTCCTTTGCCACGAGTAAAGAAGCACCAGGGTAATAACCGATTTCTATCCATTCATTTATTTTGCTGTCTATTTTGTTAAACCGTGGATCATTTAATTTTGAAGTTTGGCTTTTTTGAGAAGGGTCACATGAAGGTAAAATGATCACAAAGAATATTATTTTCGCGATTGTATAGCTTCGAAATTTTCTATAACTACTAATTGTTATCATTGATTTTTTGTAAAAGATAATTACCCTCTTAATAAAAAGCATTTTTTTTTCGATAACTCTCGATATGGCGTATTCCGACTACTTCATTGAGCCAAAAGCAGGTGAAATGCAGTCATTAAAACTTCTGAAATACACAAAAATCAAATAAATACCGGGATCGTTTTAAGATCCGGTACTTATCTGAAATTCAACTAACAACCACATGAAACAGTTTATAATACTTATACAGTTCAAATGGCTCCTGCACCTACATTTAAATCCACTTAATTCTCTTATCCAAAAGAACTAAAGAAATATAGACTATCCACCAGAAGAATTTGTGTGAATCACCGGCCAGAAGTGGGGAACAGATGGACTGGCGCGGTGGTGTAAAAAGTACAACTTGTATGCGAAATTATTTACGAATATAAAATTGCTGCTCGACGGGCGCAGCTGATTGTATTTTTGGTGTT
Source organism: uncultured Flammeovirgaceae bacterium (assembly GCA_946886805.1). The sequence continues at coordinate 4,896 of CAMPJM010000174.1, forward strand.
ATGCTTCTACCGTATTGCCAGGCTACCACTGTCACTTTAACGGGGAATTTAGCCCGTGGCGGTATTTGTGTAAATCTGAGCTTGCTTCCTTCTATTACCGCAGGGCCCTCCAACACATAATACTGTACAGGTAATCCTGCATCTGAAATTGCCTTTAGTGATATTGAACTATCTTCAATTTTTCCCGTCTGCTGATCAGGTATGGCGGGAAAGCGAATTTGCTGCTCTGCCCCCCCTGTATTTTTCAACGGAAATTTCAATTGAGCCTGCTGGACAGCACTCTTATATTGACTATCTCCCGGGTGACTGGCAAGCAGCCAAATGTCATTTGATCTTTTGGAATTGTCCATTCCCATCCGGTAAAATTGTATAGCAAAAGTATCGTTCCCGGTCTGTACAACCGGACCGGTGATCCGTGAAATAGTTATCGGACCTTTAGCGTGTCCTATGGGAGTTCCTGTGGGGAGTTTTGTCCATTTAGAAGGATTGGAATTGCCACCAGGTACTGAATCTAAAAAAGTAGCTTTTATTTTAAAGCTAATACCATCTCTCAAAGGAATAAATTTAAGATTGATTTGCTGGTGAGATTTTGATTGTGGCAGGATATTTTCCTCCTGGACAAATCCTAATAATTGCGGCTTTTTATCCCGGACCTTTGCATAGTGATTTTCAGTTTTTAATGCCATTTCTTTGTCAAAATACCAGAAAGCTTGCTCGGGGTTTCCCAAATATTTCTGATATGGAGCTGCTGCTGCCTGTGGTAAGGAATCTTTTCGCCAACCGTCGGCCAGCCACCCTTTTTTTGGATCTACAGATTTTAAAGAAGCTGCTTCATTCAAGGGCATTTCTTCTGGCAACCTGGCAGCGGCGGCCTTTCTGACGAATATCGCAAGATATTTCACCAAATCATCTGAGAAATCAAAATGCCCATGCCCCGCATCGACAAGTAGGGATACGGGTGCTAAGGGATGGTGGTTTCGGTACTTCATAGCAGGGGTCACCCTTTCCTTCATCCATTCATATTCACCAATGACCATCAGACCCGGGATTCCTTCTATGGTACGGCCACTCCATTCCGGGTTAGGGCGGCCGCTACCCGTCAGGTTTGTAAGAGGGGCATCTCCTTTTACTGATAGGATTGCAAGTGTTCGATCAGGATCCCAGGCTGCAAAATTCCATGGATAACTGGCTGCAGCAGAGTGTCCGATAGGGACTACCGGAGCAAATGCCAACTCTTTATAGCCCGACACTTCCGCCAGCGATTCCAACATCTCATTAAAATGAACTCCCGCTCCATTTTCAAAATCAAAAATCAGGTCGAAACCTGGTGTCACCCAAACTTCGGCAAAACCCAAGCTGGCCATTTCCTTTCGAAAAATAGGATGCTCCAAAATGCCTTCTTCAAGCATGTTGTGTTGGCCTACAACCACTCCTCGAATCTGGTGGCAATCAGGAGGGATCCATAAAAAAGCACGGGGATGCTTGTTGGTTTCAGGCGATACTACACTCTTTATTTCCACTGACCACTGCCACACAGCTGCATTAGTAATAGAGCAGCTACAAAACAGCAGTACTAATAAGCTGAGGATATGATTGACAAGTTTCATTGTTCTTCTATTTTATCAAGGGAGTGGATTTTTATCTAAGCAGAAAGCTTCGAGAAGGGTTAAGCCCTTTACAGTTTTTTGATAGTATTGTCCTCTCCTGCTTTTTCCAGCACCTTCCCTTTGGTGATGATTTCACTATCTCTCACCTGTTCGCCAATAACAACCGGCATGGTAGTTTCATTCCTGAATTTTAGGTCAATGGCTGGTGCTTCGCCATAAGGTGACATAGATTCCCCATGTTCCGGATGAGTGTATCCGATCAATATGGGAAGTGGATTTGAGCGATTCTGACCATTTGCAGGTTTCAATACTACTTTGTTATTGCTACCCTGAATAGTGGCCAATGCATGCACCTTCCTGTCCGACTCAGCCGGCAACACTTCCACCTCAACCTTTACATTATCGCCTTCAACAAAAAGAAGGGGACCGTAATTTGCGTCTCCCTTACAATTTTTTACTATTGCATTATCCCCTACCCAATAAGCCCTTTCAGTACCAATTGTTGTGCAATTTTCCAGCAGAATTCCTCCATTTGTTCTTAACTCAAATCCACCCCTGGTGTTCTTTGCTGTGCAATTTTTGAAGCTAACATTTTTTATTTCACCATAAGTGCGGAAACCGTCCTCACACAGCGATTTCATATAACCAGGCGTAACGATATACTTACCTTCTCTATTTGGAGTCCAGGTTTGGAAGCCGACATCAAAAGCCGGACCTGAAGTCTCCTTTAGGATATCATCCGTAGCGCGCATTTCACCTTCTACATAACAATTTTCAAAATGAATGTTTTCGGCATTCTTCTGAACAAAAAATCCGTGCCCGAAAGACCTCATGTAAAGCTTGCACCCATATAATGTTGTATTGCTCCCGGTTACCAGAAGTCCGCTATGCTTCTGATGACGGATTACATCCGGACCTCCTTTCCCAAATAAATCACCATAGCCGTAAGGAAAAGAACCTCTGACATGCATGGTCAATTCCCGCAAGGTATTCCCTTCTCCTGCTACTTCCATTGCTGCCCCACCAGGAGAAGTGCCGTTTCCAATATATTCAAGCTGTAGCCCTTCGATGATATTTTTATTGCCTGTTACTTTAAATTCGCTCGTATGGATCGGATGCCTAAGCTCTTGCCGCAGTTTAGTATCCACCTTAATTTGTACGTCTTTAAGATTAAATACATTGTTGCTGCCACTAAAGGTAATATATTGATACGCCTTTCTTTTTACTCTGGCAGCGATCGAATCCTGACTAAGATAATCCCGTAGTATATACAAACCGGGCTCCATGGTAACGGAGTTATCACTCCTGGAAGCATATTCCGCTAATTCCTTTAAACTTGAAATCTTCACATCTGCTGCTTGTACAAACATGAACGGACAGATAAATAG
>CAMPJM010000175.1 GCA_946886805.1 uncultured Flammeovirgaceae bacterium
CGGATGCTCGCGCCAGAGGTGGTGGCAGTATGAAACCTCCGCTCCAAGCTCTGTCCTCACAGAGCTTAACAAAGCCCTGCCGTCCATTACATTTAGCACATCATGAAGTAAAAATTTAATCTTTAAGGGGCTTTCTATTATCCAGGGGATCGCATAGTTTACACTTTTACTTCTTCACTTTCTCATTTATTGGCGCATTATCCTTAGCTTTATGCATCAATAAAAGCATTACCGGTTCTTTATGAACAAATTTATCATTGCATTTGTCTTTATAATATTCCTGTTGGGGCAGATGAACCCTTTGATGGAATATTTTAAATCGAAAGTTACTTCAAAAAGGAAATTCGAAAACGATGTTTTAAGGCATTTCAACCATCTGTTTGTCGCCATTATTTTACTAATCGGATGCATGTGGCTATTTTTTACCTACGCCGACGATAATCCATTGTGGCTCAACATCATTATCGGTGCTCTGAGTATGTTGTTTTTGGCCCTTTCTCTGATCACCTTTATTATTTATATCAATTATTTGCGGCATTATCATATCATCTCTTTAATTTATAATTCAGAGCAAAATGTGATGGCCATAAACGGAGAGCCAATTACAAGACATGCGATACAACATGTAAAGTGGCATAAAGTAGGCAATAAAAAACTGCTAATAATATGGAGCAATTATGAATTTTTGGAAGTATTTCTGAATGATGGAAGAAGGCTTATAATTTCATCTTTATTGTTAAACCCAAAATCCATTAGCAAATTTTTAAAGAACCTTCCTCTCACTTATTCGCTCTCTGCATTTCCTGTTGTAAAAAAAGCAAACAGATTAAAATGACCTGTTCAACTGAAATCCTTTTTCACGGATCGCATTATATTCTAAATTGACGGACGAATAAATTTCTTATTCAATATCTTATTTTTGGTAAAATCAGGATTACCACGAGTTCATATGGAAAAAGGTGCATACACTAAAAAAGAAGAGCTGGCAAACAGCATAACCCATGGCGTAGGAATAGCCCTCAGCTTAGCTGCCCTGGTAATATTAGTATCTTATGCCAGTATGCAGGGGGATATGTGGAAAATAGTGAGCTTTGCAATTTATGGACTCAGCTTGATCTTATTGTATACCGCCTCTACCCTTTACCATAGTTTTGAAGATGTTAAAATCAAGCACTACTTAAAAATATTCGACCACTCTGCCATTTATCTTTTAATAGCTGGCACCTACACCCCTTTTATGTTGGTGATGTTGAGGGAAAGTATCGGTTGGCTACTTTTTGGTTTTATCTGGGGCCTGGCATTGGCAGGAATATGCTTCAAACTATTTTTTGCAGGCCGATTTCAGATCTTGTCAACGATAATTTATCTACTTATGGGCTGGATGGTTGCCTTTGCTTTCAAGCCGATGATCGACCATATACCGGAGGGCGGTTTGTACTGGCTTCTAGCCGGCGGGATTTTTTATAGCTTGGGTGTGATTTTCTACCTTTGGAAAAGGATCCCCTACCATCACGCTATCTGGCATCTATTCGTGCTCGGAGGGAGTATCTGCCACTTTTTTGCAGTTTTATTTTACGTTTTGCCTTCTTAAAAAAATAGTTAAACTTCAAGTCATTTTTTGGGACTTGAGAGCTTAACTATCCAATCTAAATCTTTCACTCATTTAGGATGCGACAACATGAGGGTTATCACCATCTAATATCTCTTTAGGATTCTTACCGTATTCATTTTCTCCCTGAGTGCCTTCCGAGCACATGAGAACTATAAGCCAAATACTTCCGATTATTGGAATTAAACCGACTAACATCATCCAACCACTTTTACCAATATCGTGTAACCTCCGCACCGAAACGGCTAACCCAGGAACAAACGTGCCGAAGGCGTAAAGGAAATATAATGCGCCGTACCCGATTCCGTCCATGGCAATACCCAATAAATTGTCAAGAACTGCGGCAACAATTGTGACGATCAAATGAAACAAAAAGAACATCCAATATTCTTTTCTTCGTGCCCGACCATCAAAATCTGCGTACTGTTTTAAAACTTTTAAATACCAATTCATATTTTTATTAAAAAGGTTTTCCTACTCTTTTGGCTTTTCGGTATCGCCCCGTTATTTTTAAATGGTCGCTGGACTCCATCTAACTATAAATCGAAGATTGGAAAATTTATAGCAAATAACGGATAAATAATAAGGCCAATAGTACCACGTAAGAATTGAAAGGGTTTTAAACCTTCCAATATCGTAGACTACGACTATGGAAGTTATAAGAAACAACGCAAAACCAAGAATATTCCTTGTTTTGTTCCCAGATCACAACAAACAACAGCCAGAAAAAAACTCGAAGATAAAAAAGAGAGACAAATTCCCTGACTCAATTAGTTCACCGACAAAACAAAGGGAGATTTGGGATTAAAACCCCGGGAAACCTGCTTCTATTGATAGCCTGATTCGGGAACCATTCTGCTTTATTCCATTTTATTGAAGCCTAAACCCCGAAAACGCATTAGAAAATCTGATCCTAATCAAAACAGCTGCAAATCAGTTGCCTACCAATAATTACTGCTTTTTTATTCCTGATCACAAATCCCTCATGCATATTCGCGGTTAAATACCCAAAACCAAAGGTACCAAGCCGATCTATTTTTTAACCATTTTATGTACTTCTTGTCCTGACTTAGTTTTAATCACAACTGTATAAATGCCTCTTTCCAGAGCACTAACATCGATTTTTATCTCATTCATGGAAGGCCGCTGAGCAAAATCAAAGGAGTGGCGTGTTTTGCCTAAATGATCCTTTATGTCCACTTTAACTATTTCCGATTTCGAAATAGATGAGATATTCAATTCCTGTAGTGTTGGATTTGGAAATAAGATCACATCAGACTGCTCCTCTACCTCCGCTGCCTTGCCGGAACCGCCCAATACTATTTCAAGAAAAATTGGTTCGCCCGTTAATGCAACATTTAATGGCGAAATGGTTGTTTCCTTGTTGGATATACCATAGTCCCACTCTCTTTTAATAAGACTGCTTATTTTAAATTGCGTCGGAAATGAATACGTGGCATTGGCAGCTTCTGAATTGTCTTTGTTAGTTTTTGCCCAAAGTACCACCATATACTTTTTCCCTTTTTTGAATACTCCCCCATCTATACTGGCTGGCAATTTTAATTTTCTACTTAAGTTCGCATTATATTTCAATGGAGACAGCAGGTCTGAGGTAGTTTTATAGGCTATTCCAATATCATTATATTGTTGGGTAAAAGGAATCGCCTTGTTTAAGTTTTTGTATAATCCCATTGTTTCAAAAACCGTAATTGCTTCATTAAAATCTTTGCTTTCTGCTAGTGAAAATACATGCAACTGTTTTAAACCGTTCTTTTGTGTATTTACCAAAGCTTTGATAATGTAATTTACCTGAACCTGGTCTCCTGCCAAGACATCGCCGATATTTTTTCGAGGTACGTTTGTTTCGGTGATGATAAAATGCTTTTTAGGAAACTGGTTGCCATCATAACCATGTTTATCCAAAACAGCCTGGTAAACATCCTGTTGATTGGTCAATGCTTTTGCTGCTGCGTCGGAATGCCTGTGGTGTATCATTCCTCCAATCGTATTATCCCATTCATGAAGTTGGAAATGGGGATAGCAATGATAGCTTAACACATCAAAATAAGCACCGCCTTTTTCAGGATAAGCTGCCGTAACTTTCCCTCCGTCAGGATTATCTGTATTTCTTAAGATCGCATCCAAAAAGCTTTCATAACCAAGTCCGCCGACAGCAACAAAAGCCGAGGGGTCTACATGTTTTATAACCTCATAACTGATTTTTAACATCCGGATGTAAGAGAAAATTGGGGCTCTTAAATTCGGCAGATCGCATGAAAGTGGATTATTGTCCCACCAGTTCCCCGCTTCACCTGGCTTTTTCCAGCCAGCATTGCTATGGGTATAATCTGGTTCGTTAACAATTTCCCAAATCTTTACATAGTCTTTATAAGTGCTTACCGTTTTATACACATGAAGGGCATAGTGATTATTTTCATTTACGGGCGTGCCGTTTTCACCTGAGTCCCAGATTGGCTCATACATTTTGGCAAAAAGCTTTGAAGGCTCACTGCACCCTCCATACTTCTTACTGTCAGCATTTTTTGGTGCCGGATATCCTAAAAAAACTGTATTGTTTTCAATTCCCAAAGATTTATAATAATCAAAATCTTCTAATAAATGCTCATATCCATAAAGATCAAAATGCTCCTCCTTCATCATCGGCCTCAGTGAATTCACCCCAGCGCCTTTTACTCCTTTAGCCTTACTGCCTGCTGCAATATCCGCTAATTCCTGGCGCGTCCAACCAGGATAATATCCCATATTCGCCCCATAAGAAAAAGGCAAAGAATAGGGCGCTACCTTATCGTTGGCATTAGATTCGGATTGGGCCTTAACGGTCGACAGAAATGGACACATCGCAAGCAATAAAACAAAAGGCAGGGAGAACTTTAAATTGGTAAAAAAATATTTCATAATATCACTATTTAAATATATAAAAAAATATCACTAACATCTTAAGACAGACAAAAATTTTTATTATAAAGGAATATTTCCATTTATAATACTTTCCAAATTTAATAAATTAGTGTTCTAAATAGCAATTAAAAGGCAATATAATACGTAAATAGAAAGATAACAATATTTATTACTACCGAAAATAGCAAGATTAAAAGAATTTCATATCATTAGTAAAATTCAAAATGTAATTATTAATTTAAATAGTCATAGTCGTATAACAAAAAAATATAAATGTGATTTTATCAATAAACTTTAAACACCTTTACTTACATGAAACTCTTAAGAAAGTTGGAGATATGACATTACAAATGCCCAAAAAATTATAGATTTGAATTGCAATGAGCAATAAAACTCGATCATAACAGTTTCATGTAATATTGCATGTGTAAACATGTCAGGAATTGCAATTTTTATTCTGAATTTTATAGAAAAATTATAGCTAATGGAAAAATCAAAAGAAACCGGGTTGGATAATGATCTACTCCTCTATCAATTCTGTCACTTATACACAACACAGATAGATCCCGAATTAAAAGAAATAACAAATAGTTTTGCCAGCAAATTTGAAATCGTGGCAACGCCTCATGTTCAAGATGCTTATCCGACGGTTTATAGTGTGATAACCATTCAGCCACGGTTTAAATGCAATACCAAAATGGAAATTAAAATATTTCCTAACCCAGCATCCGAGGCCATAGAAATACAGGTAGAAAACAAAAACAATGGCAATATCTTGCAACATAATGAGAGGATTGCATTCTCAGGTTGGGGAGGATTAAAGTTCAATAACATCATTTTAAGCGAATTGTACACCGCTTTTTATAAGAATTAAATTTCTTTCCTGCTAAATCTGTAGAGGTGTGCGATAGCTTTAACCCGGATTATACATTAGGGATTGTGATGAGAAGTAAAATAGCAATAAATCAGGGATTTTCATCCGAAAAGCACAGCACCGCTATGGTTATAGGATGAAAATTAACAAAGCGACTATTTGCAGCTATTTTGCTTCGGAATAGATATTCTAATGCATATTTCCGGTTTAACCACGACTGAGATGGCTGAACGGATCTGCTATTTCTACTGGCTTATTTTTATTCACGCACCCAAATGTCGAAGAAAAAAACAAAAAGAAAGCTTTTACAAAACATAATTTCGAAATATCAGTATGTGACCTATGAAGTCAAGAATTAGCCATAGAGGAAATCGCTTTAAGATTAGCTATATCTGTGCTCTAACTTCCCAAAGTTTGATTTTGAAATATAATCATGAATAACAATAAAACAGAAGCTGTCATATTTGATTGTGACGGCGTTTTGGTAGACAGTGAGATAATTGCCTCGAGGGTGGCGTTGGAAATGTTGAAACCTTATGGCTTTAACATGGAACAAAGCGAATATGCAAGAACTTTTGCGGGAAAGGTGGAAGAAGACACAGTAGAAATCATTCGAAGTGAGTACAAAATTGATTTGCCATCAGATTTTCTATCCCAGCTAAAACTAAAAATTGAATACGCTCTTGACAACGAGCTTGAGCCAATAGAAGGGGCCTATGACACCATTGCTAGCATTAAATTACCGAAGGCTGTAGTTTCAAACAGTAGGCTGGTGAGGGTGATCCATTCGCTCAAAATAGCTTCGTTAGATATGCATTTTGGACAAAACTTATTCTCTGCCGAAATGGTCGATAAGCCAAAGCCAAACCCGGCGGTCTACTTGCTCGCTTCAAGCAAATTAAATGTAAATCCCAAAAACTGTCTGGTGATAGAAGACAGCATTAGCGGCGCTACCGCCGCCATAAATGCAGGCATGCAGGTAATAGGCTTTTTGGGTGCAAGCCATATTTACAATGGACACGAAACAAAATTAAAGGAATGCGGCGTTTTTAAAACGGCGCAAAATATGGCAGATCTTCGGCAAATTATTCAAAAGCTTTTACAATAAATTTACTATATCAGCCACAACTGGTTAAAGTCAATATCCCAGGTTCCGGGTTATTTTATATTCTTTTAGGAAATATGCGATATTATTAATGTGCACTTTCCTGAAGCATGGCTATGCCGAAGTTCAATTTACGCAGGCTACTGGTATGGACGGCCTGTGTAGATTTGGCTTTAGCCGAATCATTACGAGAGGGTAACTCAGAAAAACACAAGGCTCCCCCAAAATATTGCATGATCCATGATTTAGCATAATTGTTTTCATTAATAGTAACTACCCAGGTATAATAACGAAATAAGATCTCGTCCTTCCCCCAAAGGGATGCCTTCGACGCGGAATTTACGGAGTTTTTCACGGAGTAAATATCCAAGACTGGCAAACCGGAATCCCTGATATGAATTCGGAATCGCTAAATTATTCCAGCGCTTCGCAGACGGGGATTCCTGGTCTGCTCCCGAAAGCTTTCGGGATTCGCCAGGAATGACGGCTTTCTACTATCTGAGTGGGTACCGTTAATAAAATTCTTGAGGCCACCTCTCAGCTTTTCCTCTTGGGCTTTCAATTCGAATTATTGGCTCTGTTTGATAACGCAAATTTAGGCCCCGGAGCGATTCGTCATGATTTAAAGTCATGACTTTTCAATTGTGGTTTTAAATTTGCATTAGCATACACGAGTCGGGAAAATCATTCCAAAATTTTACAAAGATGCTTTAAATAAAAGGAGTAGAATTGCGGATGGAAAGAAATAAATTAATTTCGATCATGGAAAAAACCAAAGCTGTTTTTATCGATGATGATGAAGTCTTTAACTTTATTTTATCAGAAATATTTAATGAAGCAAATTCTACCAGCTCCATCGAATTTAAGCAGGTTCATACAGGTAAAGAAGGCGTTGAGTATTTAAGAAATTCTGTGGCCGAAGACTGCTTTCCCGAGTATGTTATAATCGATATTAACATTTTTGATGTAGGTGGGGAGCGATTTTTAAAGATTTATGAAGAAGAGTTTCATGAAAAATGTCCTGATACGAAAGTATTTATACTTTCCAAATTCAATTATGATTACGACCTCCCAACTCAGTTTCCATTCGTTAAAAAATTCATTCAAAAGCCGCTCACTATGGATGAATTATATTTAATGAAAGAAGAAATAATGTCATAAGCGGTTCTTCAGTTCTGTTCACACATATATTCTCAATTTCGAGATGCTGTTTTTCCACAAAATCAAAAGAGCACCCGGCTGCGTGACCAATTTTTATTGCTCCTGGCAGGAAAAGACTACTAAACATATAAAAAAATAATTTCCTGTAGGTAAAACCTTTTTCATTTTCTATCT
>CAMPJM010000176.1 GCA_946886805.1 uncultured Flammeovirgaceae bacterium
TATCGTCATTCCGGAATTTACGGAGTTTTTCACGGAGTAAATATCCGGAATCCCCCAATATGAACTCGGAATCGGTAAATTATTCCAGCATTTTAGACGGGGATTCCTGGTCTACGCTGCAATTCGCCAGGAATGACGGTTTCTACTACCTGAGTAGTTACAAATGAAAAATCATTAATATTTTGCTCTGTTTGAAGTTAATTATGTGAAACCACGATAAGCATGATTAGTAATTCCTAAACCAAAAGACTCAATCTGTCGTTGTAAAATGTGGTACGAAAATGCAAAAATTAGACTTTAAAGATATATCGAGTCGATTCCATTAAAATCAATCTTCAATGAAAATAGCTACTTTTAATGTCAATGGGGTAAACGGACGCTTACCTGTATTACTTCGTTGGCTCAAGGAAGCAACTCCAGATGTTGTTTGTCTGCAAGAGTTAAAGGCCCCACAGGAGAAGTTTCCGCAACAGGCTTTGGAAGAGGCTGGCTACGGTGCAATTTGGCATGGACAAAAGAGCTGGAATGGCGTAGCAATTCTAGCTCGCAACGTAAAACCAGAAGAGATACAAAGAGGACTTCCGGGCGACCCTGATGATAGTCACAGCCGCTATATTGAAGCGATGGTGAATGGAATCCGTATTGGCTGCCTCTACCTGCCCAATGGAAATCCTGCTCCAGGTCCAAAATTCGACTATAAAATGAGGTGGTTCGAAAGATTAACTGCGCATGCGGAGGCGCTTCTTAAACTAGAAATCCCTGTGGTATTGACGGGAGACTTTAATGTGATGCCCACCGAACTGGATGTTTATAAGCCGGAGCGATGGGTGGAAGATGCATTGTTTCGGCCAGATGTTAGAGCCGCCTTTAAAACACTGGTGGATCAAGGTTGGACTGATGCCATACGGAAACTTTATCCGGATGAAAAGATTTATACGTTTTGGGATTTTTTCCGCAATGCATACGGACGGGATGCAGGTTTGCGTATTGATCATTTTTTACTTAACCACCAGCTCGACAAGCGTTTAACAGCCGCTGGTGTTGACCGCAATGTAAGAGGTTGGGAAAAACCCAGCGATCATACTCCTGTTTGGATAGAATTGGCAGATGAATAAAAGCGATTTTTGACAAAGAATCTAAATGATTGTTATCTTTTTTGTTCTCTGCGGTCTTTGCGCATTTTTTCTTTGCGAACTTTGTGTGAACTTTATTTATTGTATTCCATTTATTCCTGTTTTTCTGTTTTTAGTAAGCCATTTTTTTGTTGTTCAACTCGACATTAAAATTCACTTTTGCGTCTAATGCTTTGAATACTTTTAATATTGTAGCAAATCTTGCATCCGTCGCATTATTCTCGATTTTTGAAATTTGGGCCTTTTTCACGCCTACAAGTTCCCCCAACTGCTCTTGGGTAAGTTTACGTTCTTTTCTTGCCTGTTTAATGGCATGCCCCAATAAATCAAGGCGTAATTCATTATCAAAATCCTCACGCTTTTTTGTTCCTTTTTTGCCGATGTATTTGTCGGTCAATTCTTCTAAATTATAGGTTTTCATTTCTTTTTGCTCTTATCCTTGAAGTATTTTTCTCTCAATCTTTCCGCTCTGTCAATTTCACTTTTCGGAATTTTGTCAGTTTTCTTAATTAATCCATGAGTTGAAATAACAACTGTATCGTGACTGTCAGTTTTGTCCCAAAATGCAAAAAGACGATAATAAGTTTTGTTGTATTTGGTCCTAAATTCCCAAATTTCATCCTGAAGCTTTTTAAAAAGTTCTTTGTCGTTCGTACTTCTAGCTTTCCATATATTGTAAAAGATTTTATCTCTGGCTTTTTCATCCAGTTCATCCAAAAACTCAGTAGCTTCTTCCAAAAACTCAACTCGGAATTTATATCCGTCCATTTATTATTCTTTCAGCCAAATATAAATGTTTCGCAATTAGGAAACTATTTTTATTGCATATTGTTCGCTTTGATGATGAACATCCAATATATATTAGTACAGGATATTTTCTGCTGCTGCTGTTCCGGTTTACATTTTCTGGAACATACACCATCACTTCCTTTGTTCTTTTAAACCCTCAGAACGGAGGCTGTCAATTTTGCCAATTACGATTAGTCCTGTCTGTTTTGCGCAGCAGTTTCCTTCTTTTGACAACAAAAAAAAGGGGTGAAAATGCAAAATATGCAGTATAAAATCTATTTCTAATGAGTAATCCCGATTAAAAAAGGAGTAGAAACTACAATCCTACTCCTTTTTCTATTTCTTTAGCACATCACCAACCCCTTCATCAGAGGCTAAAATAAAATACAGCTCCTTTGTTAGGCTCAGATTCTGCCCAAACTTTGCCGCCATGTCTTTCTACGATTCTTTTCACAATGGAGAGTCCTACGCCGGTACCTTCAAAATCTTTTGAGTTATGGAGCCTTTGGAAAACCCCGAATAGTTTGTCATAATTTTTCATGTTAAAACCAGCACCATTGTCTTTCACAAAAAAGGTTACGGAACCATTCTGTGAAATAGAACCTACTTGTATCTGCGGTTTTTTGGTTTTTTGCGAATATTTTATAGCATTGGAGATAAAATTAATCCACACCTGCTTGATCATATTGTTATCTCCAACTACCACCGGCAATTCTTCTACCTGAATATCAAAATCATCAAGCTTTTTATAAGTCCCTATTTCAGAGATTACATTCTTGACAATCAAGTTCATGTCCAGGTCTGATTTGTGAAGCTCAGCATTGGTTTCCCTGGAAAAAAGGAGCAGACTCTTAATAAGGTCGGCCATTTTCTGGGAACTATCCAAAATCATCGAAAACATCCTCTTAATATCAGGGTTTAAATCATTCGCAAATTTTTGGAGTGATAAAGTTGCTAATCCATTGATATTATTTACTGGCGACATTAAATCATGGGAAACTGAATATGCAAAGGCATCTAAGGATTGAAGCTCCTGAAGCTTTTGTTCCAAATCCTGATTTAGAGACCTAATTTTCAATTCTGATTGTTTCCTTTCCTGTATTTCCTTCTCAAGACTTGCGTTTATTTGTTTTAATTTCTCCTCCTGAATCAACAGTTTTCTGTTTTTTATTGTCAGATCTATAAATGCTTCTACTTTTACCCGTAGAATATCCGGAATAAAAGGCTTTCTGATATAATCAACGGCCCCTGTCTTATACCCTCTATAGATATTTTCCTCAATATCCATGGCAGTAAGAAAAATAATAGGAATATGTTGCAATTTTTTCCGGGAATAGATCAACGAAGCCGTTTCGAAACCATCCATCCCAGGCATTACCACATCCATTATTATTAAATAAAAATCCTGCTCATCCAATAAACATTCTAATGCATTTCTCCCCGAATTTGCCTTAACAAAGATATAATAGCCATTTTCTAAAATTGTCTCTAAAGCCAATAGATTTTCTTTCCGGTCATCTACGAGTAGAATTTTAATTTCGTTACTTTCTTTCATTTTTTCTAATACTCATTTAGCCATATCCGCATTAATGATACTAACTGGGTCATATCTACTGGTTTGGTAATATAATCCGATGCGCCTGCTTCAAGACATTTACTCCGGTCTCCTTTCATAGCTTTTGCCGTAACGGCAATTATTGGTATATTTTTCTTTTTAGGACTCTTCCTTATAAGTTGCATCGTTTCGTAGCCATCCATTTCAGGCATCATAATATCCATGAGAATTATATCCATGTCGGTTGTTTCCTCCAGAATTTTAAGTGCTTTTTTACCACTATCGGCTGTTAGTATATCCAGACCGTATCTTTCGAGGGCACTCACCAAGGCAAAAATATTCCTTACATCGTCATCTACAATCAATACTTTTTTCCCTTCCAAAAGGTTGGTAGACGGATGAAGGCTTTTAATGATTTCTTTTTTATTTTCTGGATACTTCTGGTAATCTTCATGTAAATAAAACGAAGTCAGATCAAGTAACTGTCCTAAAAAATCATCATTTTTATAAACTATCGCTCTAAAATGTTCTTTAAGCGCATTAACCTCTTTTTTGTTTAGCTTTCTTTTAGAATAACCTATAAAAGGAGTTTCAGATAAGTGATCAATTGAATCAAACTTCTCTACAAGCTCCTTTCCCGAACAGTCCGGCAATTGCAAATCGATAATTATAAAATCAAACTTCTTATTTTTTGATAACTCCAAAGCCTCTTCACCGGTTTTTGCATGTGAAACCTGCAATTCATTGCTCTCAAGGATCTTTTCTATTGCTTTGTACTCTGTTGGTGATTGCTTAACGACCAATAAATGTTTCGTTTTTTTACTGTTAATACTTTTAATATTATTCAGAATTTCATCGATTTCATCTTCCTCAATCCCACCATTTAAAGCTTTAAAAGCACCTTGTTGATAAGCAGCAAGGCGTTCATTTTCTTTTACTGAAGTCATTATTACAGGAATAGGCCTGGTTTGCAGGTCGTTTTTCAACCAGTTCAGCACCTTCCAACCATCTACGTCGCTCAGATTAATGTCCAATAATATGCACCAAGGTTTATACTGGTGTATAAGTTCAAATACAACCCCGCCTTTGTTAGAGGTAATTACCTGGAATTCGCTTTCTGCTATCTTCTCTTTTAAATGGAAGTGCTTGGTAGAATTTTGTTCTTCAGAAATAATCAATACCACCGGCGAGGATTCCGAATTTCCATTTTGGATAAGTTTCTTATTCCAGTCTGAATCGACAGACTCATTATAAACAATATAAGGATTGATAGATTCAAGGATACTGTTCTGGGCAGCGGAGTCATGATCGATATCATATTCCTGGCTATCGGTAATAATGGTGTAGGAATTATTGGATGATAGCGTACGGACAGCATTAATTTTAACTGGTAAATATAAGATAAATGTGCTACCCTCATCCAATTCACTTTTCAGTTCCATGGAACCTCCCAGCAGGCTTGTTAGCCCCCTGCTGATTGAAAGCCCGAGACCTGTACCGCCAAATTTTCTACTTGTAGAACCTTCAGCTTGTTGGAAAGCTTCAAATATGATCTGCTGTTTCTCTTTTGATATGCCTATGCCAGTATCTTTTATTCTAAACCCTATCACCAATTCAGCCTTATCCAAAATGATATTATTGAATTTCTTCTCCTTTTTTACAGGAAACACAGACAGCTCTACTTTTCCTTTTTCGGTAAATTTAAATGCATTGGATAATAGATTTTTTAGAATTTGCTTAAGTCTCTGCTCATCTGTTTCTATAAATTCAGGCAAATCAGGGTCTTGGAAAATTTCAAATTCTATCTTTTTATAGTCTGCCATGTGGCGGAACGTAAGCTCCACAAAACGAATAATCTCTGAAAAGCTTAGGAAAGAATTATCAACAGAAATAACGCCTGATTCTATTTTAGAAAGATCCAGAATGTCATTAATAAGATTTACAAGGTCGTTTCCACAGGAATTGATGGTTTTGGAGAAGTTTATTTGCTTTTTGGTCAAATTACCATCATGGTTTTCCGATAACTGCTGAGAAAGGATTAACAAACTATTTAACGGTGTCCTCAATTCATGCGACATATTTGCCAAAAACTCCGATTTGTACTTGGAAGTGATCATCAGCTGCGCTGCTTTTTCCTCCAGTGACTTTCGGGCTATTTCAACTTCGTAGTTTTTTTGTTCCAGCTCTTCTTTTTGCTTCACCAGAAGGTGGGCTTTATCCTCAAGTTCCTCATTCGTCCTTCTCAATTCCTCTTGTTGTGTTTTTAGCTCTACTGCAAGAGATTGTGATTGCTCAAGCAGCATTTCTGTCCGGGTACTGGAAGCAATGTTGTTCAATACAATACCAATACTTTCTGAAAGCTGCTCTAAAAAGTAAAGGTGCATTTGGCTGAAACGTTGAAAAGACGCAAGTTCAAGCACCCCTTTTACCTGATCTTCAAAAAGAATAGGAAGAATAATTAAACTTATGGGACTGGCTTCCCCAAGGCCCGAACTTACTTTTATATATTCGGAAGGAACATTGTCTATTAGTATTTTCTCTTTTTCGAGCGCACATTGTCCTACCAGGGCCTCTCCTATCTTGCAGAATTCCGGTGCATTGTTTTTTCTCACTCCATAGGTTCCCACAAGGCGTAAAATGTCACCACCTGTTTTGTCTTTTGAAGACTCGGGTTGCTGGTCCATAATATAAAATACGCCGTGCTGTCCGGAAACCACTGACGCCAGTTCTGACAGAATAAGATTAGAAAGTGTGTTCAAATCTTTTTGTCCCTGAAGCATTTGATTGAACTTGGCAAGGTTTGATTTTAACCAGTCTTGTTCCTGATTCCTTAGGGTCGTTTCCTTCAAATTGGCGATCATCTGGTTGATTGTATCTTTCAATGCCTCCACTTCGCCCTTAGCCTCCACATTAATTGTTCGGGTAAGGTCTCCTTTTGTCACCGACGAAGCCACATCGGCAATAGAACGCACCTGTGTGGTGAGGTTATCTGCCAACTGGTTCACATTTTCGGTGAGATTTTTCCAGATTCCCGAAGTTCCCGGCACATTGGCCTGGCCTCCAAGCCTGCCTTCCGCACCCACTTCCCTCGCCACGGTGGTCACCTGATCCGCAAAAACGGCAAGCGTATCAATCATCTCATTGATCGTTTCTGTAAGTTGCGCTACTTCCCCTTTTGCATCAATGGAAAGCTTTTGGGTAAGGTTTCCTTTTGCCACACCCGTTACTACCTTGGCAATCCCCCGCACCTGACTAGTAAGGTTTGTAGCCATCATGTTTACACTGTCTGTAAGATCTTTCCAGGTTCCACCTACACCTTTTACCTCTGCCTGCCCTCCTAATATCCCTTCTGTACCTACTTCACGAGCCACCCTTGTAACCTCAAATGCAAAAGAGTTTAGCTGCTCCACCATGATGTTGATGGTATTTTTCAGATCAAAAATCTCCCCTTTTACATCAATTGTTACCGTTTTTGAAAGGTCACCACTCGCCACGGCTTTTGTAACCTCGGCAATATTCCTCACCTGAGAAGTCAGATTTCCAGTCATCTGATTAACAGAGTCTGTAAGGTCTTTCCAGATCCCTGCTACACCTGGCACGTAAGCCTGACCGCCCAATTTACCGTCTGTACCAACTTCTCGTGCCACCCTTGTAACCTCAGAGGCAAACGCCCTAAGCTGATCCACCATGGTATTCAGCGTTTCCTTTAACTGAAGGATTTCGCCCCGTACATCGGCGGTAATTTTACGAGACATATCCCCGTTTGCCACGGCATTTGCTACTTCTGCAATATTCCTCACCTGACCGGTCAGGTTACTGGCCATCTGGTTCACCGAGTCCGTTAAATCTTTCCAGGTTCCGGCAACACCAGGCACATTTGCCTGACCTCCTAGTTTCCCATCAGTACCTACTTCTCGAGCCACCCTGGTAACCTCTGAGGCAAAAGCCCGAAGCTGATCCACCATGGTGTTGATCGTAATTTTCAATTCCCGGATTTCGCCCTGTACGTCCACCGTAATTTTTCTGGAAAGGTCACCGTTTGCTACCGCTGTAGTTACTTCTGCAATATTCCTTACTTGGCCTGTCAGGTTACTGGCCATTTTATTTACCGAATCAGTCAAATCTTTCCAGGTACCTGCCACGCCCTGCACATTGGCCTGACCTCCAAGTTTTCCTTCCGTACCCACTTCCACAGCCACCCTCGTTACCTCAGAGGCAAAAGAGTTTAGCTGATCCACCATGGTGTTAATTGTATCCTTTAGTTCCCGGATCTCTCCTTTTACATCTACCGTCACCTTCTTGGAAAGGTCACCCTGGGCAACCGCAGTTGTTACGTCTGCAATACTTCTTA
>CAMPJM010000177.1 GCA_946886805.1 uncultured Flammeovirgaceae bacterium
ACCCCCCCTCGCCCTCTACCCTATTCTGGTAAAAATCTAAAAAAGGTGCTGGTTTTATTCGAAAATAAGATCAGTGATAACCTGGGTGAAGGGGAAAAAATATTTTTAGGAAAGGTTCTTCAAGCAGTTCAGCTCAATTTTGACGACGTGGCACTTTTAAATGTATCTCTCGTTGAAGAATCTTCCTTTGACCAGATCAATAATTTTGATGCCTTCATACAGATATCTCTTGGGGTTAAAAACAACCTTTTGGCTTTTAATGCTAGTCTGCCATTTTATGAAATTATAAATAAAAATAAAGTGCGCTATCTTTTAACAGATAACCTTAAAGAAATACAAGCAGAAAAAGAAAAGAAAGTGCTTCTCTGGAATAACCTTCAAAAACTCTTTACAAAGTCATAACATACTGATTACCAATCAATTATAAATATTATCAGAACTTTTATTATTTAAATACGCTTAATACAAGAACACCATCTTGATTTAAGTATGCGTCAGTATTTAAAATTCTTCTGGGATGTCATCAAAAAGATGGCTCAATTAAGGTTTTTATATTTTGTTGTTGCCGTTATTCTTTTGGTGATTTTTGCAGATAATTATTCTGAGGCCCATAAAAATAAATTACGTTCCAAACAATTATATAAAACGCTTGAGCCAAAAGAGGTCTCCGATCAGAAATTCCATACCTCATCATCTAAAATAGATTCTTTGGTTAATTATGCACTTACTTTGCAAGGCATCCCCTACCAATACGCAGGCAAGTCACTAAAAGGCTTTGATTGCTCAGGATTTACTTTTTTCGTTTTCAATAAATTCGGCATTAGTATACCTGCAGGGTCGGCTAACCAATATTCGCTGGGTGAATCAGTACAAGTCTCAGAAATTCAAAAAGGGGATTTGGTTTTCTTTACAGGTACAGAAAAAGGAAGCAACGAAGTGGGTCATGTAGGAATTGTAATCTCAGCTAAAGGTGACGAAGTTCAGTTTATCCATAGTTCATCGGGTGGTGGCGGCAGAGGTATTACCATCAATAGCCTTGAGCATCCCCATTATAATGCCCGATATTTAGGAGTTCGGAGGATGTTTGAAAGTGATTAATTTTTTCTATCCTTGTAACTACTCAGGTAGTAGAAACCGTCATGCCTGGCGCAGCGTAGACCAGCGCCCAAAAGCATCCCTTCGGGGGAATCCTCGTCTAAGTGCTGGAATTTAGCGATTCCGAATTCATATCGAGGGATTCCGGATATTTACTTCGTGAAAAACTCCGTAAATTCCGGAATGACGAGTAAACCGCAAATGCCACTTTCAACTTTGAACCTTAAACTCGAAATTTCTAATTTGCAATTTGCAATTTATAATTTATAATTTATAATTTATAATTTATAATTTCTAAAGCACCTCTTCCAATTTAGCTTCCAAGCTCGCGCCTCTCAGGTTCTTAGCCACTATTTTTCCATCAGGACCTATAAGAAAAGTCGCTGGGATTGCCTGAATATTGTATAAACGGGCTGCCGCAGAATTAAAATACGCAAGGTCAGAAACATGCGTCCAGGTAAGGCCGTCGGCAGCAATTGCTGCCACCCAATCTTCTCTGTTTTTATCAAGGGAAACACCGAAAACTTCAAACCCTTTGTCATTATACTTATTGTACATTCTTACCACATTCGGATTTTCCATCCTGCAAGGTCTGCACCAGGCAGCCCAGAAATCAATCAAAACAAATTTTCCTCTTAAAGATGATAATTTCACCGTATCCCCTTCAGGATTTGGGAGCGCAATTTCAGGAGCCATTTGACCAACAGATAGAGTTCTCATATTATCGACCCTGGAAATAAAATCCTGAGCAAGTTTTGAGTCCGGCATGCTTTTACCAAATTTTGTAGCCAAAGTATCAAAAAACGGAAATTCCTTTTCAGGATCCAGAAAATTCACAGCGTATAAGGCAGCAATTGAATTGTCCATTTTATTAATGGCGGATTTAATATTTTCATTTTTCTCCTTTTCCATTTCCAAATAAACATTTCTTAAGCTGTCTATTTTCCCCTGATCCTGATTATTGCTTGCCTCCTGGAAAGCTATTTCAAGTTCCTGCACCTCTTGCTGAAAATTCTTCATGATATCATTCACCTTATTGAAATGATCAGTATCTTCCGATCCTTTCACTTCGGAAATTCCCTCCTGTGAAGCCCCATCTGCAACTATTTGTATATCAGAATCGTCCAAGATAAAATTAACAACCTGTGTATTATAGAAATTGATCCTATAAAATCCCGCTTCCTTAGTTTCTACAGTAGTTTTAAATGTATTTTTATCCGTTAAGATCAGGGTGTCTATGGTTACCATCTGATCGTTTTGCAATTCCTGCAATAGTATGGTACCTTCTTGCGGGTTTTTGACCTCGCCTGAGATTTCTACACCATCTTCGTTGCCATCGTTACTTTTTCCCTGCGAGCAGCTAAGAACCAGCAAAAAAGATAAAAAAGAAAACACCAGCTTGTTCATTATAATTATTTTTGATTTGGACATATAATTGATATTTCGTTCTACTCCCTATTAATCTAACCTTTCCTTTAAAAGTTCACTGGCAACTTTAGGATCTGCCTTCCCCTTACTCTTTTTCATAATTTCTGCCATAAATAGACCTAAAAGCCCTTTTTTTCCACTTTTATATTCGCCTACTTTCCCAGGTAACGATGCTAGAACCTCTTCGACTATTGGAATAATGGTGTTTGCGTTACTTTCCTGCACCAAATTCATTTCCTCTGCAATTTTCAAAGGATCTTTCCCCGGATTTTCAATCATTGCCGGATAGATTTTTTGTGAAGCCGCAGAAAAGCTGACCGTGCCGGCATCTATCAACTTTATGATTGTTGCCATCTGCTTAGGTGGAACTGGAAACTGGTTTATATGCAGGCCCGATTCATTCAAATAGGACTTAATGGGACCCATCATCCAATTGGACGCTGCCTTATAGTTTTTTGTCTCTTCACAAAGTTCTACGAAATATAAGGCTATTTCCTTCGAATCCGTTAAAACTTGTGCATCGTAACCTGGAAGCTGAAAATCCTCTACAAATTTTTTATATAAGGCTTTGGGCAAGCTCGGCATAGATGCCGTTATCTTTTCCAACCACTCATCAGAAATTACCAATGGACTTAGATCCGGCTCAGGAAAATACCGATAATCATTCAGATCTTCTTTTGTTCTCATGCTACTGGTTGATCCTTTAGCAGCATCAAAAGTCCTCGTTTCTGAAATTATTGCCTCTCCTTTTTCAATTTGCTCTATTTGCCGTTTTACTTCGTGATCGATAGCGCGCTGTACATTTCGAACAGAATTCATGTTCTTCACCTCTACCTTTTTTCCGTACTCCGTGGCATCATTGAGCATAATAGAAACATTCGCATCACAACGCATAGACCCCTCTTCCATGTTTCCATCGCAAATATCAAGGTATCTCACCAATTTTCGAACTTCTGTTAAAAAAGCATATGCTTCATCAGAACTTCTTAAATCCGGTTCTGTCACTATTTCTATAAGCGGTACCCCCGCCCGATTAAAATCAACCAAGGTGTCCACTTCCTCAACAAGGTGCATAGATTTCCCAGCATCCTCTTCCATATGAACCCTGTTGAGTTTTACATCTCTGGTAATTCCATCAGGAGTGGTGATAGTTACAAAGCCGCCAACACAAATCGGTGTCTTATCCTGCGTTATTTGGTATCCTTTAGGTAAATCAGGATAAAAATAATTTTTTCTATCAAAGATGTTTTCCCGGGTGATCTTAGATTCACAGGCCAAGCCCATTTTTATGGCATGCTCTACTGCGGTCTTATTTAGCTTTGGCAAAGTTCCCGGATGGCCAAGTGTTATTACGCTAACATTTGTATTGGGAAGATTTCCAAATTCTGTAGAATCACCGGCATACATTTTACTTTTGGTCAAAAGTTGGGCATGCACCTCTAATCCGATAACCACAGTATATTTATCCCTGATTGCTTTTTCCATTATGTACTTTCAATAAAAACAAAAATACTATTTATTTATCAATGCCGTTTAGTTAAGTTTTTTATACACCTCATCCCCCGTAATTCTACGGGACGAGCTCCGAATTTCTCCAAGGCAGGCTCTCAATCCTTCTCCTAAAAAGAGAAGGGTTAAAGGTCTTAACTAAACGACATTGACCTATCTATTTTAATTTTTCTTCTACTATTTCTTTTGCTTTCTGCAACAAGTTATTCAGGCCGTTTATATCTTTTCCTCCTGCTGTGGCAAAGAATGGTTGACCGCCGCCACCTCCCTTAATTTCTTTAGCCAATTCGCGAACTATCTGGCCTGCGTTTAATTTTTTGTTCTCAATCAGGTCTTCAGAAACCATAACTGCAATCTGCGGTTTATCATCAATATTTGCAGCAAGCACCAAAAATAATGAATCGAACTTGTTTTTTAAGTCAAAGGCCAACTTTTTAAGTGCCTCTGTACTTGGTAAATTTACCTGTTCAACAATAGCACTTGTGTCATTTATTTTGAAAGCATTGGCAATAAGCTCGCCACTCAATGCCGTAGCTTGTTTCATTTGCATCGCTTCTACTTGTTTGCTTAGTTGATTTTTTTCTTCTACAAGATTTTGAAGTGCCTGTTTAAAATCCTGAGGATTCTTTAAAATAGCTTTCGCTTCTTCCAATAAATCGAGCTGAGAGCTGATGTATTTTTGGGCTCCTTCGGCTGTAATGGCCTCAATCCTTCTTACCCCTGTGGCTACTGAACCTTCGGAAATAATTTTAAAATACCCTATTTTCCCTGTTGCAGGAACATGTGTTCCACCACACAATTCAATGGAATAGTTTTTATCAAAGGTAATTACCCTTACAAACTCGCCGTATTTTTCGCCAAAAAGAGCCATTGCGCCAAGTTCCTTTGCTTTTTCTATGGGAACATTTCTTTGCTCTGATAATGGGATATTCTCCCTTATCTTTCTATTCACGATCTGCTCCACCTTTCGGATTTCTTCTTCGGTCATTTTACTAAAATGGGAAAAATCGAAACGAAGCACTTCTTCATTCACCAAAGATCCTTTTTGCTGCACATGTGACCCTAAAACAGACTTGAGCGCAGCATGTAAAAGGTGGGTGGCACTATGGTTGTTTTCGGTTAGCTTCCTTTTCTCTTCATCAACAAGGGCAGTAAAAATACTTGAAGGATTTTCAGGAAGCTTATCAACAAAATGCACGGTAAGTTCATTTTCCTTTTTGGTGTCTTCTACTCTAATGGTTTCCTGATCAGATTTTAGATAGCCCGTATCCCCTATCTGCCCACCACTTTCTGCATAAAATGGCGTTTTATCAAGCACCACCTGATACCTGCTTTTTCCCTTCTCTTTAATCTCCCTGTACCGCAATATCCTCGCCGGCGATTCAAGCGTTTCGTATCCAATGAAACTACTCTCCTCCTCTTTTTCTCCAACAGTTGTCCAGTCTCCGGTTTCCTGAGCAGCTGCCGAACGGGATCTTTCTTTCTGAAGCTTCATATTTTCCCTGAAGCCATCCTCATCGACTTTCATATTATTTTCCGAAGCAATTAACTGTGTTAAATCTAAAGGGAAACCGAAAGTGTCATACAACTCAAAAGCGAAAAAGCCGGGAATTATTATTTCTCTATCGCCTTTTGCTTTTAATTTTTCCCGCTCCTCTTCAAATCTCTTTAAGCCGACTTCCAACGTCCTTAAAAAAGCAGCTTCTTCTTCATGAAGAACTTTTGCTACAAAGTCCTGCTGTTGCTTTAATTCGGGGAAGACACCATCAAATTGTTCTGCCAAAGCAGGCACCAGGGTATAAATAAAAGGCACTTTGAAATTTAAATAAGTATAACCATACCTGATAGCTCTTCTGAGAATTCTCCTAATTACATATCCTGCCTTATTATTGGAGGGTAGCTGCCCGTCAGCTATTGCAAATGCTGTAGCTCTTATATGGTCCACGATCACGCGCATGGCAATGTCTGAGCCTTTTTCTTGACCATATGCGATACCGCTGGAAGCCGCCAGCTTTTGGATTAGAGGTTGGAAAACATCAGTATCATAGTTTGACTGCTTGCCTTGAATAGCCATAACCAGCCTTTCGAAACCCATACCGGTATCAACATGCTTTGCTGGCAGATTCACCAATTTACCTGATGCTTGTCTGTTATATTGTATAAAAACCAGGTTCCATATTTCCACCACCTGTGGATGATCATTGTTGACCAATGATTTTCCACTGATTTTCTTTATTTCAGCTTCTGTTCGCAGGTCGATGTGTATTTCTGAACAAGGACCACATGGTCCTACATCACCCATTTCCCAGAAATTATCCTTTTTGTTACCGTTCAATATTCTTTCTTCGGGCAAAAATTGCTTCCAAAGATCAAATGCCTCCTGGTCAAAATCGAGGTCTTCACTTTTGTCACCTTCAAACACGGTCACATACATCCGCTCTTTTGGAAGTCTATACACTTCAGTAAGTAATTCCCAGGCCCAGGAAATGGCTTCTTTCTTAAAATAATTTCCAAAAGACCAATTGCCCAACATTTCGAACATTGTGTGATGATAGGTGTCAAGACCTACCTCTTCCAAGTCATTATGCTTGCCTGAGACCCTAAGGCATTTTTGCGTATCTGCAATTCTCAGATACCGGGGTTCCTGATTTCCCAAAAAATAATCCTTAAACTGATTCATTCCAGCATTAGTGAACATTAATGTTGGATCATTTTTTATAACCAAAGGGGCAGATGGAACTATTTGGTGTTCTTTCCCTTTAAAGAATTCAAGAAACTTAGCTCTAATTAATTTAGAATCCATTTAAAAATTACTTATGTGATTAATACAAATTTGCAACATTTCCTTTTTTAAAATAATTTCTATATTGCAGCTTATAAATAACCGGATTTGACAGTATTAATTGAACTTTTCCGGCTATTGTAAAAGTTGATACAAAATTAGTAGAATTTAGCACACTAATTAACCATGGCAAGAATAAAATATTATTACGACACGGAAACCTGTAAATATGAGCGTGTGAGGGTGACAACCTGGGACTTGACGCTTAATTTAATGGGATTTTTATCCGTTTCTTTGATCATAGCTATAGGAATTGTAATTGTTTATAATAATTATTTTGACTCTCCTAAAGAAGCACTTTTAAAGAAAGAAAACGAAGAATTGCTTCTCTATTATGAAATCCTTGAAAAAGAAATGAAGGACGCAAATAGTATGCTTGCGGCTTTGCAGGACAGAGATGACAATGTATACCGTGTAATATTTGAAGCTGATCCTATTCCTTCTACTATTAGAACCGCTGGTTTTGGAGGTGTACAACGATATAAAAATTTATTGGAAAACGGCCTGCAACAAGAGGAACTTATACTGGCAAATTTCCAAAAGCTGGATAAGCTTAAGAAGCAGATGTATATTCAGACGAAATCTTATGATGAAATATTAGAGCTTGCCAGAGACAAATCTAAGATGCTTGCTTCTATTCCAGCCATTCAACCAATTCCCAACAAAGAGCTTAAAAGGCTGGCCTCAGGATTCGGACTTCGGATGCACCCAATCTTAAAAGTGCGAAAAATGCATACAGGGCTTGATTATTCGGCCCCGCGAGGAACACCTATTTATGCTACCGGTGATGGTAAGATCATAACCGTCCGGACAAATTTTGGCGGCTATGGCAAAGAGGTAGAAATTGATCATGGTTACGGCTTTGTGACCAAATATGCTCACATGGAATCCTTTAACGTTAAAAAAGGACAAAAAATAAAAAGAGGAGAATGCATTGGTTATGTCGGCAATA
>CAMPJM010000178.1 GCA_946886805.1 uncultured Flammeovirgaceae bacterium
GATAGCGGAAAAACTCGGCATCAAAAAAGGAGATCCCTTATTGTTCAGGAAAAGGATTGTCTGCGACCCCGGCGACCGACCGATAGAATATAACCTTGGCTACTATCGCGCCGATAGCTTTACCTATGAAATTGATATAAAGAGGTGAAAAATACTATTAAAAACTTTTTCAGCAGTTGACGATCATGATGGCCTAATGGATGGGATTGGTCGTATTGGGCGATTTTTAATGAATGCCTGCTAGCATGGTATCAAACTGGATATAGGAATGGGAGATAAGTCAAGCATGTATTTCAAAAATCTATAAAATTCAAGTTCCACTATTGATTCTAAATTTTTAAAAGAATAAAACTCGTAAATCGGAAAAATTTTTTACATTGCACTATGTTCAAACATATGCACTTAATTGAATTTTGCTATGTAAAAGAAGACCCAAAATCACTGTACCTGTACTGACAATTTACCCTTTTCTCTTTAGGAGAAGGATGAAGAGCCTGCCCCGAAGCATTCCCGGGGATGAGGTATTTTAAAAGCTTAACTTGATAGCATTCAGTGAGATCGGGGTAGTCGATTATGAAGTTTATGCCAGAAGGGAAGCCAAAATATTCTATAGCCAAAACACCATTGAGGTTTTTCTGGAAAGTGACTTAAGCAGATTGGAAGAAGTCATCAGTAAGATACTGCGAAAGAAAAAAGGGACAGTTTCCAATGTAATAAATAATAAACCATAAAGCCATTGATATGTACAGACTTTTTTTTTACTGGGTTTTTCTAACCGTTATGACGGGATGCCAATCCAATCCAAGGGAGAGCGGCGATTCACTGCTTGCTCAACAAATCCTGCAAGACAGCACCCTTACGTCTGTCAAGGCCAAGGCGCTGGAAGTAGTGGAATCCGGATTTAATGCAGGAGACGGATATGGTGAAGTTTGGATACGGGACTACAATACCTTTATAGATCTCTCCGCCCTCCACCATGACCAGGAAGTCATCAAAGAGAATTTACGGGTATTTTTTAGGCTTCAGGGTGCCGATGGAAATATTGTAGATGGCTTTATTCCAAAAGAAAAGGCCGTACAGTCAGAAGGTGGATATACTTACATCCATACCGCACTTGAAAGTCAATATGCTGGCCATAAAAATACAGTAGAAACCGATCAGGAATCTTCATTAGTTCAGGCCGTTTTTAAGTACGTTCAAAAATCCGGAGACACCTCGTTTTTGCAGGAGAAAGTCGGTGACATCACTGTGGTTGAACGCCTGGAGATGTCAATGAATTTTTTGATCGAGCACAGACTGGATTCCGCACATGGATTGCTTTGGGGAGCTACTACTGCTGATTGGGGGGATGTGCAGCCGGAGCATGAGTGGGGCGTGTACCTGACAGATGATAGCCATTATGCGATTGATATTTATGATAATGCCATGTTTTTGATCGCTTTGGATAACCTTATTGAGATGCTGGACGGCGAGGGAATTAAATGGAAAAAAATCAGAAAGAAGATAGCAAATAATGCCATGGAACACCTTTGGGACCAGGACAATGAGAAGTTTATCCCTCATTTGTATTTGGGAGAATCCCCCTTTCCACGGGAATTTGATGAAAATCAAATCTATTACCATGGAGGGACTGCTGTAGCCATACAAGCTGGATTGCTCGATTCAGCGCAGGTGCGCAAATCGCTGGAAAAAATGCGGGCCAATGTAGAGGCTTCAGGTGCGGCAAGTATTGGGCTCACACTCTATCCACCCTATCCCGCAGGCTATTTTAAAAACGAGGGAATGTATCCTTACGGTTATCAAAATGGTGGTGATTGGACTTGGTTTGGCGCACGGATGGTGTTGGCACTGGTAGACCGGGGAATGATACAGGAAGCTTATCAGGAACTCCGCCCTATGGTGGAAAGGGTAGTGGTAAATGATGGTTTTTACGAATGGTATACAGTGGACAACAAGCCAACCGGATCAGGTACCTTCCGGGGTTCAGCAGGTGTTTTGTACGACGCAATCCTTGCACTGGAAGCATGGGCAGCAAAGGTTGAAACCCCAAACATTGATAAACCAAAATAGAATTAGAATGACTACATAATGCTATACCTGGGAGCGGACATTAAAGAAAGTAGTAGGTAATTTTAATAAAAAGCCGCTCCTGATAGCTATAGACTAATAAAAAAACACTAAACCTAATCATCAACTAAATCTGTCGATCGTGCCTCATGCCGGATAAGAGTGAACGCACCTACTGTATGTTGTGGGACTGAAGAAAGCAAGTTAGAAAAGCCCTAATCGTCTGAATCGAAAATTCACCCATCGCATACTTTGAAAATTTATATATCTCCTGGATCAACTCTACGTAGTGATAAATACTCGACGTAAACCTTTCTTCTCCAGCATCTTCAACTGTTGAATTTTCGACCATCATTAGTTTACCTTTATGCTCAAGCCTTTTATGGTTTGCCAGCCTTCTTTGTCCGTTAGCAAAATCATAAAATGGTAATCACCACTGTCTATACCTTCCGGAACTTCTATTTGAAATTCCGCTGTGTATCCCTGCAGTCCATCCGGAATAGGGTAACTTTTAATGAACAAAAAAGGCTCAACCGGTTCCTTCACAGGATCCATCTTACAGTCATTCACTTCCGTGCTATGTGTGTGATGGTCAAAATTATGATGAATGTCCAAGCTAAACCCACCCAATTGTATATTGTCAGTAAACCGTGCCTTAAAAGTAAAGGTTTGCCCCTTATTTAGATGGCTACACTGTTTTGGAAAAGCCTCGTCAAAAGCGATATCAATTTCAGGATACTCGGTGTCAATTTCAGCGTCGTCCTGACAACTGGTAGGTATCAGCAGGAAAAGCAATAAGCTATGGTATAATAGACTTTTAAGTAAATTCATTGTTTGGATTTTGTTATAGTTGAGTTTTAAAAAGCAGTGTTGGCACTATACCAACACCACCAAAAAAACTACTCACATTTCTATTTCAAATTCTATGTAGTGATGGAAATTGAAACCATATGTGATATTCTTATACACTACCCCAAAGTAGTAGCCACCCGCCTTCCAGTCCTTGCTTTCACTTATCGGATTTGGCTCAGGTGCATTGTTATCATTTTCAGTTCCAATAACAAAGCTTGGGGTCGAGCGTACTATGGTGAACGTTTCCATGTCGAATACACTGTTGGAGAAATAATCTGCTGCTTTCCAACCTTCGTGTTGATAAACATCATACACAATGGCTTTGGAGAAATCAATATCATCAACTGTTTCCGGACGGTGGTTTAAATCTTTATTGATGATTACTATGTACATCATACCGTCTCCTTTTACACCGCCAATCGTGACTTGAGACCATATGGTATCGTTTTTATTGAGGATATCCTCACTGTTCACAAATTCACCGTCTCTATAGAACATGCCATCGTTTCTACCAATATTAAAGATAGCTAACTGTGGGTCTACGGGCAGGTTCTCTGGTAGGTAAATATTAACAATTTGTGTTTCTTTCAGTTTTGTCCCGTTCTCATCGGTGACGGTAATCAAAAAATCGTACTTTCCTTCCACAGCATCTTCAGGAATATCAAAGTGTTTGTGAATGGTTGCATTCTTCGCTCCCTTGTATTGCATATATAATATCTCAAAAGACCACTCTCCTGAATAGGTTTCATCAGCCCTTGGCACTATTTGTAGGGAAACACTATCGATTTTGTCTCCGGCTATAACCTCAGCATTAAAGTGAAAATCCCTGCCAATTACACCGGTCCCGTTATTACCTGAACCAATTTCCACCTCATTAATGGAAGGTTCTGGTTTAATTTCGACTTCGTCATTTTCTTCACAAGAAGATAAAAGCAACATTGCTCCCAATAGAAAGAAGAATGCTTTTTTTAAAATTTTTTAGTTGCTTATTCATTGTTTTTGTTAATAATTAAAATGCTGTTTTAAGATGCAGAAACCTCTAAATGAGAATCTATTTTGGACGTATTCCCTTCTTCGTCTTCAACTGTTATTACAATATGGTATTCTCCCGCTGGTGCTGTCGAAGGCACATCAATGTGCTCGTGAAATTCTATCTCGGTTTCTCCGTGGTATCCTTCTTCAAATTCTCCTTCATAATGCCACTCTGTTTCTCCTTCTCCTACCGAAAGCCCATGCGCATGAATATCCACCACGACGTGATGTACGCCATGAACGGCATTCACCCTAAATTCTGCATGAAGATCACTGCCTCTCACTACTGACTCATCAATTGAAATATTGTCTAAGGTAATGGCATCCAAAATATCGATTTGCCCTTCACTTTCAACCCGGTTTCCTAATTTATCTGTTACGGTAATGATGATATTGTACTTTCCTGAAGGGATACTAGTTGGAATATCCACGTGCTCATGGAATGTTGGGTTTTTGACCAAATATTTATCACCAGTATAGGTTTGCTCAAATTCCCATTCTTCCTCACCTTCTGCGAGCGTTAAGTCATGGGCATGAATCTCCACTGAAATACTGCTAACGGTAGCAGGTGCGTCTATTTCGGCTTCCATGTGAATGTCCGATCCTTTATAAGCCATTGGTTCTGTTGAGTGTTCGCTCCCTTCACCATATTCGAAGCTCAGAATTACCGGTCCATCTGGATTGGGTTCATCATCATCATCACTACATGCTCCCAAAGCACCTAATAATACCACCGCCAGTGCCAGGCTTCTTACATTTGCAAAATTGAATAATCGTTTTGTTCTAGTCATAGTCATAATTTGTGTTTAGTTGTTTGAAATGGAATTTTTATTGATAAGATTACGTTCCTTCCAGGCTCTGGCAATCCAATAAGCCTGTAAAAACTCGTGTGATTCATATACCGGGTATTCAGGAGGTTTTGCACCTGGAGATTGACCGCTATAGGAGTATCATACAAAGAAATTCTCGTTCCTGCTCGAAGATCAATCACTTGGTAACCAGGCGTTTTTCTCTCAGGCGGGACAATATTGTTTTGCTTTGCGGTAAGTCGGCAATCGATGGAAAAAAAGGTGTCATGCGACCTTTCTGATAATGCTGGTGACCATGTAAGGCTGAGCAGGGCAGATGCGGGGGGCGAAAACGGCAACGTATAGCCCTCTTTATCTCCGGAAATTTGGCGGGCGTATACATATTCTCCGAGGAGCTCAAGGCTCAATCCCTTATAAAATTCCCACTTAGCTTGTATCTCGCTTCCATAACGCAGCACTTTGCTTTGTGTGTATTCAAAAACCTGATTGCCCGCACCGTATAGATAGTCGTGCTGTGATGTGGGATTGAGGTATATATAATTTGGAAAATAATTATAGAAGGGCGAGATAGATGCTGACCATTGTGGCTGCGTCCAATTTAAGCCCAAGTCGACCTGATAAGATTGCTCCGGATCGAGGTTGATATCACCACGTTCGTAACTAAAATAATGATAATTGACCCCATTAGCGCCCAGCTCTTTAGCAATCGGCATCCGGAAACTTTTGCCGATGTTCGCCTTCAATCCAAGCTTTCCTTTATTGTAATTTAGGCCTGCAGACCATACCAGGCTATTAAATTTCCTAGACTGGTTGCCAGCCCTTTCTATATAACTGGATTCCATTTTACCATCTGTCACCGTTTCAGATGCGAACCAATCTTCATATCGAAACATGCTGATTGTCCCAAAGTCATACCTAAGTGCACCATGCAGCAGTAGGGCGTTGTTTAACTGGAACTTATCATAGACGAATGCCCCTACAGTTGTTTGCCTGAATGAAGGAACCAGAAAACCCCAACCACCTATTGTATTATCCTGATGTTCTCCATTCAATCCAACCCTAATGCTATGTTTGCCGAACCAGCGGTATCCACGAATATTGGCTGTAAATACATGCTTATCGAATTCTCGCTCCAGGTCAGAGGGGATGGGTGATTCTTCCGGATACACAGGGGGCATATAACCATGGTTAACATATTGGCTAAATTCCTGCCGAAAGTTATGTTGATAACCGATTTCCGTTTTCAGCATATAGTCTTTAGAAAAATAAAATTCACTTGAATTGATTATTTTGAAATGGTTGACCTCCTGGCGAGGGTATAAAATATCACGATTTGATTTATCATGTAAATCCGAGTCAACCCTTCTAGGCTCCAGTCCATGTGCATTGGCGAAAAAACCACTACTACTGCTAATATTGCTGAGGTAAAATATAGATTTGATCTTTTCGTGTACCAGACCAAAATCAAAGTGTGTATTGAACTCCTTTCCTGCCGAATTGCGTAAATGCTGTTCGTGCAGGTCTACAGCAAAGTCATATACATAAACCCTATCGGTTGGAACCTGGTAATCGCCATAATCCTGATGAGTAATGCGGGTATTAAAGAAGAACGTCTGTTTTCTTCCATAGAGGTTTATGGAGGCTCCATAAAGATTGTTGTTGGTTTTGCCAACCAGGTCTATTGAGCCACCGAAGGATTCTGGTTCCGGTACTGGGGCAGATTTTATATTGATGGCACCGCCAATAGCATCGGACCCATACATAAAGGAAGCGGCACCCATTATGACCTCAGCTTGATGCACACTGAACTGATCAATTTCCAAACCATGGTCAGCACCCCATTGCTGACCTTCGTGCTTCACCCCATTATTTATTACTACTACCCGATTAAACCCCAGTCCACGAATGAGGGGCTTAGACTGCCCCGAACCAATCCCTATAGTACTAACACCTGGCAAGCGTTCGAGCGATTTCATTAGGCTTCCCCCCAGGTTCTGTCTAATAAATGAATCACCCACCGTTTGGATACTAAGGGATTCCTCCTTTTTCCGGATATCGATCTGGTCTGTTTGGACTACAACCTCGTTGAGCTGCTCAACCAAAGGTTGAAGATGAATTTGGACGATTCTTCCCTCACTCTCTGGATATATATCCACCACTTTAGCGGCATAGCCAATGTAGGAAACATAAAGGGCATATTGTCGTAATGCAGGTGCGGTAAATTCGAAAAAACCATTTCGATCTGCTATACTGATATGATTCCCCGGCGTAAGTCTGATTGTAGCACCTTCTAAAGGAACTTTCTCCTCATCTAATACTATACCGGATATGGTCATTTGCTGACCGGATAGAATAAACGCGTTTCCGGCAAACAAGCATACAAATACTAAAGAGAAAACTGAACTGGCTGTAGGCATAGGGAGAATACAATAACATAAATGCAACATAGTTGCACATAGTTATGAAGCTTTTTTTATTTTTGCAACTTTGTTGCAAAAATAAATCAAAAACTTTTTTTTGATCGTCAAGATATTTGGATCAGATTTATACCACCAGTCGCTGTCTTCCTTACCACCGGTCGCTGTCCCCTGACAGCAACCAATTCAATAGCGGTGACGTGTGAATATCCTTACAAAAGCTGCCCTTCTTACTCACGTCTTGTGCTGACTTTCTGCAAAAGCGTGCTGTCTGAACATAAGCATGATGCGTCCTGTCGGGGGATTGGACGTGGAGAGGAAAAAAATGACCTAAAACCAATCATTTGGACTAGATGGTACCAAAGTGATTGGACATTTTTTAATGATGATTTCTTCGTGTTTTTCTTTTTCTTTATTTCCATTCCTTTGACAATCTTATTTTTAAATAACTTAAGTTTCGCACATTGATTTAATGAAGTTGAGAGGTGCATAACCCTCCTCGGCGTTGGTAAAAGTAGGATTAGTGTTTTCCATTTCAGAAACTTTAAAAACTTCTGCGCCTGACC
>CAMPJM010000179.1 GCA_946886805.1 uncultured Flammeovirgaceae bacterium
CTTACAGCAGCCAATAAAGGGGCTGTTGGTGATTCTGACAACGAAAACCCGGTATTGAAGCAATCGGCAATAAAAGACGAACCAGAAAATAATGTTCATACCAATCAATCTGCTGATGAATTATATAAATCCGAAGATGTAAAATCGAATGCGGCACCAGATATTGCCCAAGAATCGGTTCAAATGAAACCACATGTTGAAAAAAATACTTCTGTGGTGAAGAAAGCGGAAGGAAGCGAGTTAGGAAGTGAGTTAGAAAAAGCTATTGCCAACGAAGAATTTCAGGATAACCAAGCAATAGCGACTAACAACGATAAAAAAAAGAAGGGTGGGGAGATTGCTTTAACTGAAAATCTGGGGAAAGAGGCTTCGATAGATAGCATGACAAAAACGACAGAATCTGAACCGGTTATAGAAAAAGACGATCAGCCATCACGGCCTAGCGCATTGAGTATAACGTTGGTAGTGGGCCCTGATATTAGCTCAATAGGTTTAAAAAACCTGACAAGGCCGGGGTATTCTTATGGAATGATGATCCATTACAATATATCGAGGAAGTTCAGCATTGGAATAGGAGCTTTAAAAGGCAATAAAAACTATCTGGGCAAGGGAAGTGACTATAATATTTCAGCCGATTATTGGAAGTATGCCACTAATAATGTTGTACCTGATGAAGTAGCAGGCCAATGTGCGATTTTGGAAATACCCATAGAATTAAAGTGGAATTTTTTCACGACTCAAAAAATCAATCTTAATTTTTCAGCGGGAACTTCGAGTTATTTCATGCTGCATGAGTCTTATGAGTATTCGTTTGATGAACCGAATCCCTATGCTTCAGGAAGTTGGAATTCTGAAAATGCGGATGGGAAGCATTTATTTAATATCATTAATTTTTCTATTGGGTACGAGAGATCACTAGGCAAAAAATTTCATATCGGGATAGCACCCTATATAAAAGTGCCTGTTGAAGGCATAGGTTGGTCAAAAGTAAAATTTATGAGTATGGGAACATATTTCACATTGCGTTATGATCTGCTAAACAGGTAGGCAGTAGCGCGTTCAGATAAGAATCGAATATTTGATATGAATGTCATTAGTTGAGCTTTTTTTAAAACCTCATCCCTTCCCCTTCTCCTAAAGTGAGAAGGGACAATGGTCTCAACTAACGACATTCATATAGATATAAAAAAAAGATCAGCAATGATCATAGGGGAATCTTTGTGCCAAATTTTTTAGAACCATGAACAGAAAGCGAAAATTATTACGATCAAATGGATGGGCTTGTGCCTTATTTTTTATTCTCATTCCAATATTTATTTCATGTAAAAGTGAGGAGTCTTCCCCTCAAGTAGATTGCAATAATACGGATCTGACCATGCAGGTAATAAACCAGCAAGACTCAGAATGCTCATTGGCAAACGGAGAGGTAACTGTAGCTGCATCGGGAGGAACAGGCGATTACACTTATAAAATCGGAACCAGGGATTTTCGGGAGAACCCCATTTTTACTGGCTTAGCCGCAGGAAGTTATATGGTGACCGTTAAAGACAACAGCAGTTGTGAAGCGAGCGCCGAAATTGCTATCAGAAACGTGGAAGGCGTAAACATGGAGGTATCATTTACCCCATCAGGATGTAAAGAGGCCGATGGCTCAATTACCATTATTTCTTCCGATGGCGCAGAACCTTATCAGTATAAAATAGGAGAGGAAAATTTTCAGGAAGAAAATATTTTCCAAGGTTTAGCACAAGGAAGTTATACTGTGATAACAAAAGATGCTATAGGCTGCGAGGTGACTCAAGAGGTGGCCATCTCATCAGGGACTAGCTATTCTGCCACTGTTTCTGCGATTATTGAAACCAATTGTGCTGTTAGCGGCTGCCACAATGGCTCACAAGCTCCCGATTTAAGGACCTTGGAAAATATACAGGCAAATGCTTCTTCTATAAAATCGGCGGTGGTAAGTGGCAGAATGCCTAAAGTAGGTAGCTTAACGCAATCTGAGATTGACGCTATTGCTTGTTGGGTCGATGACGGTGCTCCTAATAATTAAGCGATTTTTTCGGCGATGTAAAATAAGCTGACCAGCTTAGCTATCCATGTTTATAAATAACCAAAGAGATGAAAAATACATATATAATAATATTGATCGCGGTTATCTTTTCCCTTTTGCATGTTTTTGGGGCAACTGCGCAATCAAAATATATTGATAGGGAAGGCAAGGCTTCTTTTTTTTCGGAGGCTCCTATAGAAAATATTGATGCACATACCAATAAGGTAATGACTATCCTGGATCTTCAAACGGGGGAAATTGCTGCCACCGTAATGATGAAAACATTTGAATTTGAAAAGTCCTTGATGCAGGAACATTTCAATGAAAATTATGTAGAATCGGAAAAGTTTCCAAAAGCAGTATTTAGGGGCAAAATAGAAAATTTCAACAAGCTGGATTTATCCAAAGACGGGAAAAATTCGGTGAATATATCAGGAGAAATAACCATTCACGGTGTTACACAAGCCCTAAAATGTGAAGCGACACTAAGCAAAAAAGCAAACAGCATAAATGCCTCAACCAGCTTTCCGATAGAAGTAGCAGACTTCGACATTGAAATCCCCAAAGTGGTATTCTATAACATAGCGGAAATTGTAGAAGTAAAACTTTCTTTTTCATATCAACCTTTGAACCCGTAAAATATGATCAAATATTTTTTAATATTTACTACCCTTCTCCCTGGCACGCTATGGGCACAAGACAGCTTACTTTCCATCCTGGAGCAGGAGAATACTGTGGAGGTGGAATATGTGGAAGCGACCTTTAAGGGAACAAGGCTCATCAACGGGCATTCTACAGAAACAAGAAAAAAAGGAGTTTTGGACGTTTTGATCAGCCATCGCTTTGGTCGTATAAATGGAGGTGCCTATGAGCTTTTTGGCCTTGACCAGGCTTCTATAAGAATTGGTGCTGACTATGGCGTTTCTGATAGAATTAGTATTGGAGTCGGCAGGAGTTCGTTTGAAAAGACTTACGATGGATTTTTAAAATATCAGATTTTAAGGCAAAGCAAAGGCAATAAGAATGTGCCGATAAACATGGTAGCATTTTCAAGTGTAGCACTCTCTACCTTAAAAAGTGAACCTGAATTGGATGTCTCACTTCGGCTTTCCTATACGTATCAACTGCTGTTCTCCCGAAAATTCAGTTCAAACTTTTCTTTGCAATTGGCTCCTTCTATTATTCATCACAACTATATTGAAACTGGTACGACAAACAATACTATCTATGCACTGGGGGCCGGAGGTCGGCTCAAGCTCACTAAAAGATTATCTTTAAATGCTGAGTATTTTTACCAATTCAATAAACACGAGTCAAACTTTTATACCGATGTTTTTGCTATAGGTTTTGATATTGAAACAGGTGGCCATGTATTTCAGTTGCATTTTACAAACGCTCAGGCAATGATTGAAAAAGGATTTATTACAGAAACCAGTGATGATTTCTTCGATGGGGATATTCATTTCGGCTTCAATATCTCAAGAACTTTTCAACTCTCGGGAAAATGAAACAGAAATCTAAAAATTAAGGACCAAGCAATATTCGGGGAGAGAGCATTTCCAAAGACCGAATACTAAAGCTTCGGCTGTTATTTGTAAGGGATCACCGTACGGGGAATATCTGTTATGGATTGTTTTTTAATTATTTAGGCCACAGTAAAACTGTAACAATATTAAATTTGAATAACTCTATTTTTAATCGCATAAATCACCAAGCCTGCAATATTTTTTGCTCCCGTTTTCTCAAATAGTTTCGTCCTGTAGCCTTCTACAGTCCGTACACTTAAGCATAATTTATCCGCAATTTCAGTATTGGCACATTCGGCACATATCAATTTCAAGATATCGTTTTCCCTTTCGTTCAATTCAACAAGCTCACCATTGCCTTCATTTTCAAAAACGCTATTACCCAATAACTTCTTCACCATTGTAAGCGAAAGGTGATCATTAAAATAATACCCCTTATCATTTACAGCCTTTATTGCCTCTACTATTTCATCCGGCTCTGCACTCTTCAATAAATAGCCTCTTGCCCCTGCTTTCATCATACTGAGAATATATTTATCGTCATCAAACATAGAGAGCGCCAGGATCTTGATATTTTTGTAGTTTTTATTAATGAGCGTGGTAGCCTGAATGC
The DNA here is from genome assembly GCA_946886805.1 of uncultured Flammeovirgaceae bacterium. Next base: position 4,193 of record CAMPJM010000179.1, read on the forward strand.
CATCCATAACAGGCATTTTCATATCCATCAAAACTACATCAGGCTGTTCATGGGCCAGGCGGTCGACTATTTCCTTCCCATTGCACGATTCACTCAGGAGGTGAATTCCATCGTAGTCACCCAAAGTCGATTTTAGTCCTTCCCTGAATATCTTATGATCATCTACAATGGCAACTTTGATCCCGATCATTTTTTTTTGAACTATAGAAGATTGAAATACAAACGATTAAAAAAGTTTTTCTGATGAACCCGTTGTTTGAAATCAAGTTGACAATTAAAAATCATTGCAAATTAGCACTTTATTTAAACCTCACCCTCGAAATTCTTCGGGGCCCTCGCCAATGTCGTTTAGTTAAGTTTTTTATATACCTCATCCTCAATCCTTCTCCTGAAGAGAGAAGGGTCAAAGGCCTTAACTAAACGACATTCCCCATGCTTCCTCCTTAAAGAGAGGGTGTAAATGGTCTAATTTTCAATGATTTTTATCAAAATCACTTAATTCACACAACGGGTTCTTACGAGTATAAATTTAACCATTTTCAGCCATTTTCCAATCTCCAACTGGTATTTTCAACTCTATCATTGTACCGGAGGTACTTTCTATATGCATAGTACCTTCCATAAATTGGATTCTACTTTCGATATTGCGCAATCCCAGGCCAGGAGTAATGGTATCATTGTTAAACCCAATCCCATTATCTTTAAAAACCAGGATTATGGCGTTAAGGTGGTGGTTTAAAGATAATTCTATTTTAGCGGCTCGGGAATGCTTAATTGCATTGTTAAACAATTCCTGCACAATCCTGTACAACATTATTTCAATTTCCTTCTTGTACCTCTCACCATTTTTTTGGGTATAAAACAGCACGTCAATACCAGTATCCTGAGCTACTTTTTTAGATAAATTTTCTAAAGCCTCTGATAAGCCAAAGTCTGTAAGCACAGGGGGTAGCACATTTCTAATGATATTGCGAATCTCGACAAGACACTCATCTAAAAGCATTTTTGTGTTATCCAAAATTACCTGCTTATTCGCATTTGCAATATTGTCAGTTTCCTGTACCTGTTGTAGTTTATCCAGGCGATGCAGGTTCATTTTTATGGCTGAAAGTACCTGACCAACGCTATCATGCAGATCTTCGGCAAGTCTACTCCGCTCCCCTTCCTGCGTATCAAATACGGCCTTCATAAGTTGACGTTGTCTTTCATCCTCTACTTTTCGCAACGCAAGCTGCAATTTTATCATTTTCCTTTGATAGATAATTACAAAGAGAAAGATAAATGTGGTGAGGATCACCATTATAAGGGTTCCTACAAGGAGTACTGGTATGAGGTCGGCTTCTGAGGTTTGCAAAGTAATCCTATTGTATATAAAATATTGGCGACGATATTGGTTATTGAATGAATGATCCAAAAATTCCAGGTAATAGAATCTATCATTCTATTATACAACATAAATAAAAAGATATTGCTGGAAAAATAAATTAAAACACCTGCATTTATCCAAAATAAGCCTTGTTTCTCAATGTGAACAAATTCTTGTCGGGTTAATAATTGGTGAAAGTACAAGAGAGAGAAAAGAATAAATAACACGCTTTGGGCGGAGTTTGATATAGCAGGAAAGGCCCAAATACCTTCTATATAAATGCTACTGATAATGGAAATTACCACAACAACGGGAACTAAAAACAAAACCAACTTCTTCAACCAGGGATTAAGGAGCGTTCTGTAATATACTACTCCAAAGAAGATAATGCTTACCAATACAAAAAGGTGAATTAAAGGGGCATTATTAGGCGTCCCATACCGTACCATCATGACTAAAGCCAATTCAAAAACAGAACTTACAATAAAAAATATTGCAAGTATCTTAAATGTAATTGTAAATCTTTTAAAATAAAATATTGCTGCCCCTAACGGCAATAAAATAGATAATGCAGATATGTTATTAATCACCTGGTACATTTCCTTACAATTTTACCTTTCAGTGAGCGCATTTTTTGGACATCCGGCTCCGGGACAAGGTGAAGCTTGCTCGGCTATGATATGCTCCTGATTACCCCCACCAGAATACAATGAGCTTTGGGCCATTGCATAATTTTTTGCTTCTATGTTGCCTTCTCTATTTTTCAGGTCATCTCCCCCACCCTTTGGAAGTTGATCATGCCCATGCTTGTCTGATCCAACAACTATCAGATGCTTTTCACCTACGGCATCGGAAATATGTCTTAAGAAATTACTTATTGACAAAATGAACTTCTGGAAAGAATTCAGAGGTTTACTATTTGCATAATATATACGTAAGCCCATGCAGCCCTCCTGGCTCAATATTTCTTTGATTATATTAATCCCAAAAAAATAAGAAATAACTTCATCAGGATATCTATCACGATAATTTGCTGTCCATTCAGCAGCCTTTTTCAAATCAATTGGATCTGCCTCCTCACCTGTTAAAACCGGCTTTTCATTTTGGTCAAATTGTTTTTCTACTGTTTCCATGTTTTAGTTTTTATAGTTGATATTTATTTGAACTAATGTAATACTATTCCTGGTCCATAACAACAGATAAATATACAAGCAGCGCTTTTTATTTTACACAAAATACTTATAATCAACAACATAAGTACATCAACAACTTTAATTTAGCGTGCTAGCGCCTATTAAATACGGTGCTACTACGTACAGGGAAACAGTGAGAATCACCGTCAAAACGCTACTATCGGGGCTGGGCAAAGCGCTCGTCATTCAATTTTACCAACAAAATCTGTTTAAAGTTTCCGGGTGTCCCCCGAAGCGTGCTTCTAATTATTTGCATGTAATCAAAAATGACGATGTACTGAAAAAATGGCAATTAGAAATGCATTTATTTGTCCAAAAAAAGTTAAAAAAATCCGGGGTTGATATTCCATTTAAAACTGTAGATCACTGTCGTGCATGTAAGGCGGGTTCTTGGGGGGAGCGACCCCATGCAATGGTCTGAAATATGGCAAAAAACGATGGTTTTTTTCTCAATACCGTGCTAGTACGCACTCATTTTCAGGGGTTAATACCACCTTAATCAGGTGCTATCTACCTTGATAAGAAAGCAGCCTTGCTCGACCTTTACAATATCATTATGTATGAAATGAACGAGGGAGAAAGGGCGAATCAGGACATACTCTTTGCTAGAAGGAGGAATGGATAGGAATAATAATTAAGAGATTAACAATTTTTTTAAATAGTCAAAATATGAAAAGTAAATCAAAGCAGTAAGCTACTACCATTGGAAATGATTAATATTTTTCTTTTCAACGAATTATCTCTGCTGGAAATGTTGAAATAAAATTAAGAATTTCCTAAAACGCTCCATAGTGGTAGCCCTGCCTTTGATTTTTAACACCTGTGTCTTTTACTTTTTTAAAAACATAAAACACATTATGGAAACCAAAACTATTATTTTTAAAGATGTTTTAAGCCTAAGGAGAGGTTTTAAAGTAGCAAATATTTTTTCTTATCCTGACGATTTCAGATTAGAAATGGCTATTTTGACAAAAGAAGAAGTCG
>CAMPJM010000180.1 GCA_946886805.1 uncultured Flammeovirgaceae bacterium
GAACCAAGCAAAGTAAAATTGACCTTAAAAATAAACAAGGAAGATATAACCCACATAATTGCTACCTTAGAAAGATTTGGATATAAAATTATTGCACGTTTTCAGGAGACCCATATCGAAACCAATGAGAAAGAAAGGTTAGATATTTTGATGAAATATCTTGAAATATAGTACATTGGCAGTAATTATTTTTTTTAGCCAAATTGTTGAAGCTGTTTTATATCTATGAAGATTGCCATCCACGGAAAAGAATTCCAAGCAGATACCCTACCATATATCCAGGAAGTATTTGATATATTTCAACTAAAGGGTGCCGAAATAGTTGTTTCTAAACAATACCATGACTTGCTAAAAGTTAGTAACATTCAGGTAAACAAGTATAAAATTTACTATAATAAAAAAGACTTAGCGCAAGCCGATTTTTTTATTAGCCTTGGAGGAGACGGTACTTTACTCGAATCCGTAACGCATATCGAAAGGTTGGAGATCCCCATCCTCGGTATAAATATCGGGAGGTTAGGCTTTTTGGCAACGACTCCAAAGTTTAAAATAAAAGAAGCAATTGACGCCCTGTATAATAATTTGTTCACCTACGATTACCGTGCCTTAATAAAACTAGAGTCCGATAGTGATATTTTTGGTGATCAAAGTTTTGGAATGAATGAGTTTGCCATTTTAAAAAAGGACTCGTCATCCATGATAGTGGTACATACATATATAGATGGGGAGTATTTAAATTCATACTGGGCAGACGGCCTTATTGTAGCAACCCCTACAGGTTCAACGGGCTATTCCTTAAGCTGCGGCGGGCCCTTAGTATTGCCTCAATCCAATAATTTTGTAATTACTCCCGTAAGCCCGCATAATCTGAATGTTCGCCCAATGGTGGTTTCCGATGACAGCGTTATTTCCTTTGAAATAGAAGGAAGGAGCAAAAATTTCTTGGTTTCGCTGGACTCCCGGTCCCATCCTGTTGAGGCCATGACTCAAATGGCTGTACGTAAGGAAGATTTCCGTGCTAAACTTGTGAAGATGAATGGTTACAATTTTCTTGATACCTTACGTCAGAAGCTTAACTGGGGACTTGATATTAGAAACTGAATTATAAATATTGAAATCTAAACATTATATTTGTTTAATGCATTATGATAATGTTGTTAGGTAATTTATAGCCATATGAAAAAAATTTACATTTTATTTGCTTTGGGGTTTTGCATGCTTTCTGTGTTGGATGAAGCCTATGCCCAAAGGCGAGATAACTATAGAGGTGACATATCGAAATTCAGAGGCTTTAGAAATAAATTTCCCAAACAAAGTAAATATGTGTCCTTAGGGCTTACCGTTAATGCGTTAAATTATTTTGGAGATCTTGCTCCCAAAAGTGGCATATTTAGTACAGACATTTCATTGACCAAGCCGGGGTTTGGCCTTGTGGGGTCATATCGAATGGGGGAAAGGTTTTCCTTAAGGGGATCCTTTACTTATGGAAGAATACATGGTGATGATAAGGAGGCTGCTGATCCTGAAGGCGAAGAGTCTGTTTATCGGTATGTCAGAAATCTCCATTTTAGAAATGCTATAAAAGAATTGGCAGTTACTGCTGTTTTTGATCTTTATAAACATAAAAGAAGTTATATTAGCCGTGTAGAATTTACGCCCTACGCATTTTTCGGAGTAGCAGTCTTACATCATAACCCACAGGCGAAAGTGTCTGCTGATTTTGGAGGGCCTGAGGCCGGACAGTGGGTAGACCTTGAGCCACTCGGTACCGAAGGGCAATATGTGGAAGGCTCAGGCGTTGATAAATACAGTAAATTTCAGATAGCCATACCATTAGGAATTGGGGTTCGATACAAAGTAAGTCAGAATTTCGACCTTGCTTTTGAAATAGGCTACAGGCATTTGTTCTTTGATCATTTAGATGACGTTGGAGGTAATTATATTGATAAAAACCGTCTCGAGGGTGGACTCAATGGTTTGGCGGCCGAAATGTCAGATGGCTCTGTGAGGGTTGAAGAAACCGAACCTTACTATCTGTACAACAGTCCAATTGGAGAACCTTACATGGTTATTCCTGGTTATGGTCATGAAAATGGCGAGGCAGCAGGACCGAATATTAGAGGAAACTCAGCGGATAAAGATATTTATATAATAACCAGCCTTCAATTAAGTTATGTATTTGGAGCCCGCAATTTTAAAAGGGCTAAGTTCAGATAGGATTTAATTAAACACTAATATATGAAGATATGGCGTAGAGGGAAATCATTTGATTTTCCTTTTTTTGTGGTTTTTATGCTTTTTACATTGCCCCTAATGGGTCAGAATTCGGAGATAGGGATTGGCATAGGGGGCTTGAGTTATACCGGTGATTTACAAAGAGGTTATAAAATTTTAGAGAACCGGCCTGCCGGAACCATCTTTTATAGACAGACTTTTTCTAATGCCTTGGGTATACGAGGCGGCATTACGGCTGGAGCATTGGTTGGAAGTGATAAAAACCCCATGGACGATTTTGCCGACGTTCGAAATGCGGAATTTGATTTATTTATAGTAGAAGGTGCGGTCACATTGGAATATAATTTCCTTGACTTTTTAGACGCTAAATCGTGGACAAATTATTCCCCCTATTTTTTTATCGGTGTCGGAGCCTTTACCTTTTTTGGGGACGAAGGCCGTGGAAATAGCTATAGAAGAATTCAGCCTGTTGTCCCTTTGGGAGTGGGAATGAAGTTTTTATTAAACCCCAGGTGGCAATTAGGTGCTGAATTTGGTGCTAGAAAAACTTTTTTCGATTATCTGGATAATATTTCGGAATTTGAAGTGGCCGCCAGCAAAAAAGGTCAAAACTATCAATATGGAAATCAATACGATCAGGACTGGTATTATTTCCTTGGGTTTACCTTGAGCTACACCTTTTATACCGTCCCATGTCCATTTTCCCCAAATTAAGCATCAGTAATTGCAAACTTTCAGATACCCGACGGGCTGTTTTATGGTCTATCGTCGGGCAATAGAAGTGCAAAAGTAAAAATTCCCATAAACTGGTTTAATTTTTGTAGCTGAGGAATCAAATTTTGCTTCCCTTTAATTGTTGGCTGGATTATCAATTTGGGTCCGAAATAAGTATGATATTATCTTTGGTTATTTCCATTTCGGAAACTTTAATAACTTCTGCACCTGACCCGCCAGCTGGCGGGTCAAAGTGATTAGCCACGGGTTTTGGCGTAGGCATGCCTTTGGCGCAACCCGTGGTTAATAAAAAGCAGAATGTAGTTTTGGCGGAATTTTTGCCTTTTGAAGCCCCGAAAGCATTCGGGGGTGACAAAACGGGATGCTGCGAAACTTGAGTAACATAATAGAAGAACCCTGGAGGAGGCAAAAATACTTTTTATAAGAAAAGTAATGAAAGTTTAAATAAAAACAGCATTTTTGTAACTTGCAGAATAATAATGTGCTGGGATTATTTTGAAAGAGGCGGTAACATTATTTATCTGAATATCTGAATTATAAAGTGTTAAATCTTTATGATTTAAGGGTTGTTTTTAATGATTTACTTAATAAAGCAATATGTAGCCACATTCTATTTTGAATTGGCCTTGTTCCTATTGTTTCCGTAGGTATTTCTTATTCATAGGTTAGGATGAAGGAAAATATTGATTTAAATAAGTTACCAAAGCACGTTGCTGTAATCATGGATGGAAATGGAAGGTGGGCCAAACAAAAAGGGGCTGCCAGAATTTTTGGTCATAGAAACGCAGTAAAGGCCGTAAGGGAAATTACTGAAGGCAGTGCGGAGCTTGGTATACAATATTTAACTTTATATGCGTTTTCTACAGAAAATTGGGGCAGGCCCAAAGCTGAAGTGGATGCATTGATGCAGTTGTTGGTTTCAACTATTAAAGGTGAAATCAAAACGTTGAATAAAAATAAGGTTAGGTTAACATCCATAGGAGACATAAATAAGTTGCCCGAAAGTTGTCAGAGCGAATTAAAGGAAGCGATACGCCTTACCAAAGATAACGAAGGATTGACACTGGTTTTGGCATTGAACTATAGCGGCAGGTGGGAAATTTTGGAGGCTGTCAAAGCAATTGCCAGAGATGTAAAGAATGATGCATTGGATCTCGATGCTATTTCCGCTGAGTTATTTGATAATTATCTGAATACCAAAAATATTCCTGACCCGGAACTAATGATCAGGACCAGTGGCGAAATGAGGATTAGCAATTTCTTGTTGTGGCAACTGGCCTATACAGAGCTATACATTACTCCTGTTTTATGGCCCGATTTTAGAAAAGACCATCTTTACGAAGCTTTAATAGCTTATCAGGCCAGAGAAAGAAGATTTGGCAAAGTAATAGAAACAATAAATAATCAATAAAGAGAATAAATAGCGTTTTACCAGTCGTTATTAACATTATTAGAAAAAGAGAGAGATCTTTGCATTATAAATGAAAAAAAATCAAATTCTACTTATCGTTGTACTCCAGTTACTAAGCTTCTCCACAGCTTTTGGTCAGGTGGGTCTAGGAAAATATTTTAATACTGATGAAGAGAAAAGTCAGGAATTGGATTATGCCAATCCAAAGAAATACGAAATCGCTGAAATTAAAGTACAGGGTGTTGAATTTTTGGATCATAATGCATTGATTTCATTATCGGGGCTTAAGGTTGGAGACCGGATAAATATTCCTGGAGATGCTATTTCCAGTGCAATTAAAAAACTGTGGGAGCAAGGTATTATAGGTGATATTTCAATAGAGATTGAAAAAATAGAGGGGGATAAGATATTTTTGGTCATTGCTTTAACAGAACGTCCCAGGCTTTCGAAATTTACCATTGAAGGTTTAAATAAAACAGCAACCAGTGAAGTAAGCGATAAGATAAAGCTTATCCGGGGAAGAGTAGTTACTGATGCGCTGGTAAAAAATGCAGAGCTTACCGTTAAAGAACATTTTATCGAAAAAGGTTATTTAAACACAACGGTTTCCATTAGACAAGAGTCAGATCCACAGGTCTCAAATAGCGTGCATCTTATAATTGATGTAGACCGGAAGCAAAAAGTCAACATTAATAGAATAAATTTCATCGGTAATACAGAGTTTGATGACAGAAAGCTTGAAAAGCAGATGAAATCAACCAACGAACATGTTCGTATCTCTATAATTAAAGACGTTTTTCAAACCTTGGCATCCTTAAACAAAAAGAAAGTGAAAACTTTTCTCGATTCAACCCAAGAGGTATCAGGCAAGGACATAAAGGACTATATTAATGATAATATTAAGCTAAACTTTTTTAACAGTTCAAAATTCATAGGCGACGATTACGAAGATGATAAAGAGAAGGTGATAGCATTTCTTAATTCCAAAGGCTATAGAGATGCAGAGATAATCGAGGATTCCATCTTCCGCCACGATAATAATTCTATTAATATCAACCTACATATAGACGAAGGAAAGCAATATTATTTCAGAAACATTGACTGGACAGGAAATTTTGTACATAGCGACGAAGCCTTGAGTACTATCCTTGGGGTAGAGAAAGGCGATGTTTATGATATGGAACTTGTAAGCAAGCGCCTGAACTATAATCCAACAGGAAGAGACGTTAGTGCTTTGTACATGGACAACGGATATCTGTTTTTTAGTGTTGACCCGGTAGAAGTAAAAATAGTCGGGGATTCTATAGATGTGGAAATGAGGATTTTTGAAGGAACTCAGGCTACTATCAATAAAATAATTATAACAGGTAATGACCGTACCAATGACCATGTGATTCTTAGGGAAGTTAGGACCCTACCGGGCCAGAAATTCAGTAGAGCTGATTTGATAAGGACTCAGAGGGAACTTTCTCAACTGGGATATTTTGATCCGGAACAAATAGGCATCAACCCAATGCCAAATCCGGCGGATGGAACAGTAGACATTGAATATTCATTGGTTGAAAAACCAAGTGACCAAATAGAGCTTTCAGGAGGCTGGGGAGGTTATTATGGATTCGTAGGAACTTTAGGGCTTGTTTTTAATAACTTTTCGGTTCGCAACATACCTCACTTCGAAAAATGGAGGCCTTTGCCCGTTGGAGATGGCCAAAAGTTAGCGCTTAGAGTGCAGGCAAATGGCAGGTCTTATCAAAATTATTCTATATCTTTTTCAGAACCATGGCTTGGAGGAAAAAGGCCAAATTCCTTTTCTGTAAGCTTTAGCTATGCCAATAACAGGCCTTATATTAATAATACAAGGTTCCTGCCTTCTAATTATGATATGAATAATTTGAGCTATGATCCCAATGCCCAAATAAAGGTATTCAACTTTACAGTAGGGTTGGGAAGAAGACTAAGATGGCCTGATGATTACTTTAGCCTTTCAAACTCAATTTCATATCAATTATATGATTTATACAAATATCGAATGGGCTATGGCATTGGAGATGAAGAGGGCACAGGATCTGTAACAGGTATATCATTGAACAATACGATCGCAAGAAATAGCATCGATAATCCCCTGTATCCCAGAAGCGGTTCTTCTATATCTTTAAGTACTAGTCTCACTCCTCCTTATTCTTTGTTTGGCATGGATCAGGAAGGTGATTATGATTTGATGGAATATCATAAATGGATGTTTGATGCTTCCTATTTCTCTCAAATTGCAGGAGATTTAGTATTGAACGCCCGTGCACATTTCGGATATATTGGATCATATCAGAAAGAAACCCCCGTGGGACCTTTTGAAAGGTTTTGGATGGGAGGCAGTGGTTTATCAGGACAAAATAGCTTTATTATTGGAAGGGAAATTATCAGTTTAAGAGGATATGAAGATAACTCCATAGTACCTGTTGATGGGATTACACAAGGAGGTATCATTTATAATAAATTTGTATTTGAGCTGCGATATCCGGTTTCTTTAAATCCGTCTGCTACTATTTATTTATTGGGTTTTGCTGAAGGAGGAAATACAGTTAATAATTACGCTGAATATAATGTTAACAATTTATATAAATCAGCTGGCTTTGGAGCAAGGATATTTATGCCTGCTTTTGGTTTAATAGGGGTTGACTGGGGGTACGGATTTGATAGACTGCCTGGATCATTTGAACGAAGTGGCCCTCAATTCCATTTTACAATCGGACAACAAATCAGATAGGTAATTAAGATGAAACGACTTCTTTTTTTACTGGTATTGTTTTTGCTTTTAGCTAGTAAGGGCTACAGTCAGAAATTCGGCTATGTAGATACCAATTTTATCTTGAGCAAGATGGAGGAGTACAAAGAAGCTCAAACAGAAATTGAAAAAATATCTTTACAATGGCAGGAGGAAATTCAGAATATGTACATCGAAATAGATCAGATGTACAATGAATTTAAAGCCGAAGAGGTACTCCTAACAAAAGAAATGAAGGAGGAGCGCTTGGCTGAAATTGCCAAAAAGGAAAATGAAGTGAAAGATTACCAAAAAAAAGTCTTTGGGTTTGAAGGTCTGTTCTTTCTTAAGAAGCAGGAGTTAATGAAACCAGTTCAGGATAAAGTTTTTGATTCTGTTGAAAAAGTTGCCAAAGACAATCGGCTCCAAATTGTATTTGACAAGTCTGGTGATCTTGTAATGATATATACCGATCCAATACATGATTATACAGACTATGTTCTCGAAGATTTAGGTTTAGGCGATGACGTTGATACAATTGAGTAAACCTTAGTAT
>CAMPJM010000181.1 GCA_946886805.1 uncultured Flammeovirgaceae bacterium
AAATATATCCGCATTTTGACTAAGAAATACTAAAACAGGCATACTTAATCATGGTGTCCTTTCACCATTGTACACATGTCCACTGAATTTCATCGCTTTCTATACCCAGACCCACCAGATGGCTGGTCTGGGGCATAGTCGCTTTAATTTTCCGAAACGGAACATAATAATCCTGCTGTAAGCAACGCCTAGAAGGCCTATTTTTCCCCTAACTACATTTAAGTAATGTGCAAGCCTTAAGCTTTTTTATATTTCGATCCTTACTATTCTTTGATTTTAATATTCCTAAATGAAACTCTGTTACCATGATCCTGCAAAAGGATTCTGCCTTCTTCTAATTCTCCAAAGTTTGGCCACTTATCATATTTGCTTTCCGAAACCAGTTTTCTAAAATCTTCACTTCCGCGTTCATATTCTAAAACTTTAATTCCGTTTAACCAATGTTCTACATGATTATTCTTTGAAACGATGTGCGCAGTATTCCATTCACCCACAGGAGCAATTGGCTTAGCTGGATCAGCTTTAATAAGATCATAAAGTGAAGCCACCGTACGGCTACCTTCATGGTTGCCTAATTTTGCATCAGGATGATTCTCATCGTCTAAAATCTGATATTCTAAACCAATGGAAGATCCCGCACCTTTGTTTATGTCGGTATCAACATAGTACTTTATTCCACTATTTGCTCCTTTTGTTATTTTAAAATCTACTTTTAGTTCGAAATCCCCATAAAGACGTTCCGTAACTATATCCCCACCTGCAGCAGATTCAGCACCATCACTTGCTTGTACAGTCAATATACCGTCTTCTATCTCCCAGCCATTTTCTGGAAAATCATCCAATCTAGCTCCCCGCCATCCGTCGGTAGTTTTACCATCCCAAAGAAGTTTCCAACCATCTTCCTTCTCTGCTTCGGTTAATTGATTTTTCGTATTAAAAACAGGTGCATTACTTTTCATATTATACTGCTCCAGGCCGTTCGTCAAAATCCTCACATTTTTCCACATAACTTGTTTTCCCGGCTCCTCATCATCTCCAATTGCATGTACTTGTAAGGCTATAATGCCTTCATGGGTCTTATCATCAACCAGGTTTGCGGCTGCTACTCCATTCACCCAGGTTTGAATGGTATCTCCTATTGCTTCGATCCTGTAATGATTCCAGTCGTCTTTTTTGTATGCACTTTGCGCTGAAGTATTCAGATGCAAGGGATAGAGCCAACCTCTTCTTGCTTCGTCATAAATACCACCACTCCAAGCACGGCTGGAAGGGTCAATTTCTACTTGATAGCCATGTACACGATTATTTTGATAATCGGGCTTGCTCTCGCTTCTTATTTGAATGCCTGAATTCATACTTGGATCAGCTTTGAGATCCAACTCCAGAATAAAATCATCATATTCCTTTTCTGTAGCCAAAAAACTGTTAGGGGAACCAGGTACAGTAGTGCCTACAATAGCACCATCCACTACCGTATATTTTGCTGTTCCGTTCACCTGTTTCCAACCTGTGAGGTCTTCCCCATTAAACAACACTATCCATCCTTCGTCACTTGAAGTTTCTTTTTGGGTTTGGCTACAGGCGCTCAGGCCCACCATTAGGGCAGCAGCGGAAATTAAATTAAGAACAGTTACTTTAATGTTACACTTCATGAGTTGTCTTTAGAATTTATTTATAATTATCTTAAATGTTATAAAAGCAAAGGAAAATGCAAGGAAATTCTAAGTAGTCCCCTTCTTCCACTTTCCAACTTTCACCTCTCTCGACCGAATTTTGGCAGCTCGCGTCGCTTACAACGCAAACTCCTCGAAATCCTTGTCGATTTGCTCATCTCCTACTTTATCTCCGGAATAAATGACAATGCGATGCTTAAAAGTAACAGATTCGCCAGCAGGAAGCATGAAATTGAGTTCCTCCTTTCCTCCGCTCAAAGCCTTTTGCCCTAGATTATTTGCAGCATACAATCCATACCCTCTCACATGCCAATAAGTGGGATAACCCACATTATCAGGATGATCAAGGATGACTACGGATATATTTTCGCCCTTGATTTGCCCTGACAAATTCATCCACTTCGCTCGTGTGCCCCATGCTGCTTCCCCTTCTATGCCTTCGCTGCTTCTATACATGCCGGTCACCCCTTCATTATTCAAAACGGGGACACCAGTAGGCTCACCATTTCCATCTGTAAATTCTTCCGGTCTATCGGAAGGATGCTCCAGGTCACGTGCCACGCGAAGGCAAATTAGACCTTCTTTATTGTCTTTCATGGAAACATCTTCACCTAAAGCTTTCAATGTCGTTATTCTGTCTATTGTCCTTCTGCTTTCCGATCCGCTAAAGGCGAAGGTGGTGTTTTCTTCAAGCATTGCTTTATCATCAGGCCCAACCCACTCCATTGTAACTTCCAACACGCCTTTGTCATCGCCATTGCTAATACTATTGATTTCCTTGTGAAATATAGTACCATAATGCGCTTTTTCTTCGGCAGGAACAGCATCGGAATTATTCCAAAAATCCAGGCCGTTAACATCCCCATAATTGAACCAAAGGCCTACGTGATGCGGGTGATCAATGCGTTCCCCCTGACGCGGCACCAGCGGGAAACCTCTGGTTATTATAGTACCCTGGGCAGTTTTTATGGGATACAAAACAGGTTTATCTATTGATTTTGGATAGATATAAGAAGTAAAAAGCTCCCCACCAATGAACACATCAACCTTTTTCTCTTCGTCATTTCTTACCAGCATAATATATTTGTTTTCGTTTACGGACGGCTCTGCAGCAGCTTGTGAAATTTCTTTTTGCCGACTATTGCAAGCCGAGAATAAGAAACCCAACAATATTATACCCAAATAGGAAGTAATTTTTGTTACGTTATACATGATATTTGTTTGCTATTTTTACATTTTTAGCTATTGGTTATTAGCGGTTAGCTGTTATGAGCGATCGGCTATATTCCCAGTTCCAACTTCAATGCCATGTCTTCTATCTTCCAACTTCCAACTTCTTGCTAGTACTTAAACACCTCACCTCCAGCCAGCACCTCTTGTCTTTCTTCGTCAAAGGTTACATACTTTCCTGTCCTTAAGGCAGCATTTGTCATGATGTTGGCTATGGAATGATTATACCCTACAATTACCGGTGCATGCGGTTGTTTCCTGCTCCTTACGCATTCCATCCAGTTCCTCATGTGAGCAGAAGTCATGTTATCAGCTCCTGTATTTGCGCTTGTTTCGGCTTTAATTTGTTCAGCAAGGGTAGTTTCTGGAAGCAAATTAGGCTCCATACCCATTGCTGAAGCATGCCCTTCTTTTAGCCCTCCATGGGGGGTTACTTTATTAGTATCCAGGTTCAATTCCCCGCCGTTAGAATAATAAATTTCCTTGACGCCACCAGCGGAATTGGTAAACCTGGAAGAATATACCACCTGAAAACCTTTTGATTTATCATCGGCTGGCCCGTAATCGAATACTGCCGTCATGGTATCGAAATTTTCCCTTCCATCCTGCCACAGATATATTCCGCCATTGGCAGCAACGCTCCTTGGATGCGCCAAACCCGTAAACCAATGGACGGTATCGATTTGGTGGGACATCCATTGTCCAGGGATTCCCGAGGAGTAAGGCCAAAAAAGCCGATATTCCAGGTATTTTCTTGGATTCCATGCTTCATAAGGCCGGTTCATTAAATATCGCTTCCAGTCTGTATCCTTTTCCTGTATTCCTTTTGTTAACTGAGGCAAACGCCAACGGTCAGGCTGATTTACGTTCCAGGTCATTTCTACCATCACAATATCCCCGAATTTTCCAGACCGGATAAATTTGTTGGCCGCATGATAATTGGCACCGCTCCTTCTTTGAGAACCTATCTGGACAATCTTTCCCGATTTCTCTACGGCTTCCCTGGCCGCCCTGTTGTCCTCCATAGTCTCTGCGAAGGGTTTTTCACAATAGGCATCTCTTCCCGCTTCCACCGCCTCCTTGCAATGCAGTGCATGCTGAAAATCAGCAGTACTGATAATCACTACATCTACATCCTTCCTGTCATAAAGCTCCTCATTATTTCTGGAGGTCTTGATTTTCTTTCCAGTTTTTTCCTTTATGAACGCTACGGCTTCGTCCCTTCTCCGATTCCAGATATCTGAAACCGCGGAAAATTCAAAATTAAGTTCATCGGCATGCCCCAACAAAGAGGGGATCAAAGCACTTTTTGCCCGATTGGAAAACCCCACGATCCCAACATTTATCTTGTCATTTGCACCAACAATACGGGCATAACTACTGGCAGAAAAGCCCATTGCCCCAATTGTTATACCTGCTGTGGATAAGGCGGTTTTTTTAATAAATTCTCTTCTGGAACTGTTGTTTTTTTTCATATTGTGTAATCGGTTACATTGGTAATTTGATTTATTTATATCTTATGTTTAATTGTCATTTGAATAAAGACCGGTATTTCCCTCTTCCAATATTTTATCTAATTTATTGACTAATTTTGGCTTCTTTGCCGCAATATTTACATTTTCATTAGGATCATTTTTATGATCATACAATTCTATCACTGGCTCCTCATCTCTAAAATATTTCGTGTACCGGTAACGCGGCACCCTAACCGAAATGCCTTTATTAAAATACCCATATGCATTTTCCTGCCAGTCTTTATCGTTGTTTTTCTTATCCATAAGCTTTATCAAACTTCTTCCCTTGGTTTCGTACGGCATTTTCACTCGGCACAACTCCATCAAAGTCGGGTATACATCAATTGAGCTTACTATTTTTTCAATATGCTTTTCCTGTTTTTTTATGGAAGGAACCTTAATAATCAAAGGGCTCCTTAGTGCCCTTTCAAATAATGTATGCTTTCCCCATACTTGATGATCACCCAACTGCCATCCATGATCTCCCCAAAGGACTACGATCGTATTTTTATCCAGCCCCGTACTTTCAAGTTTATCTAATAGTTTACCAATTTGTGCATCAGTATAACTCACAGCTGCATAATACGCATGCATTATTTTTTTAGCATATTCTTTTGATGCCGGTTTATTTAACTCCGGATGTTCTTCACCTAATTTATACCTGTTAAACTCCGGACTGTCATGCAAGCTTGCCGAATTCACGTTTTCAGGAATGTGGGGCGATGGGGTAGTTGAAATTTCAGATTCATCATACATATCCCAATACTTTTTGGGAGCATTAAACGGTAAATGTGGTTTAAAAAATCCTACTCCAAGAAAAAATGGCCCTTCAATATTAGCCAGGGAATCTATTTGCTCAATGGCCAGTTTTGCGGAAAGTCCATCTGGATAACCTTCATCATCCACATCTCCTTTTTCATAAGGTTTAACATCCCCTTCCTTGGTTATTCTACTGCTTCCATCCGCATAAGCGAAAAAAGCATCCCAACCGTCCTCCCACTTTCCTGCATTGAACAGATTTTTATCCCAACTATGCGGAAGTTCAGGCGGTGCATTTTTTGAACTTTCACTATAACCATACAAACCATCAATATAATGGCTAATTTTTCCTATACCTACTGTGTAATAGCCATTACGCCTTAAATGATGTATAAAAGTTTCCGGGGCTTTCTTTTCAGGTTCACCAGAAATGTAATTCCTAATTACTTCATTACTTAGTTGTTCTTCTGAACGAGGTAATTTTCCCGTTAAAATAGTGTACCTGGATGGTCCACATGTGGGTACCTGCACGTAATGCTTCATAAAAGCACTACCCTGAGAAGCCAACTTATCAATATTTGGGGTTTTAATAACTTTATTCCCATATGCTCCCAACTCAGGACGTAAATCATCTACGAATATAAAGAGGACATTTGGAGGTGAATCTCCTTTTTGTTGAAAAGCAAATGCTTTTACGGAGAAAAGAATGAATAGTATGGTTATATATCTCATGGTCTATTTTTTGTAACTTCACGCAATACTTCAATATCCAAGATTCTGTGCCAGATCCGCGTTAAAATATTCCTTCCTAGTTCTGTTGCGGGAATAGGACAAACATTGTACTTGGGTAAAATTTCGTAAGCATAATATGGGTAATATTCTTGTGCTAGAGTGGTATATTGCCTAATCCATTTCATTTTATTAAGCTCTCCGCATGTGCATTGGTCTTTAAATCCTTTTGAAGCCAATCAGGTACTGGAAATTTCCTAATGGAGGAATACCGGACATAAGTTTCATAAACATCACCATCGCCGGTAACTCGAGGATCATTGGTTTTCATAAGGTAAGCCCCCAAAGCCGCCCTATGCTCCAACAGTTCCTCTTTGAAATTCGGATCCTCAACCAGATTGACTAAGCAATATGGATCGTTCTTTATATCAAAAAGCTCCTCCGCAGGTCTTTTTCCCACAGCCAATTCAATGAAAGGGCGAATCTCCGGATCCATATGATTTTCCAGCATGAAATCAAAGGTTGGGCAGGCATCAATATCATGGTAACCACCATGCTCAGGACCCAAGGTTCCGTCAGATTCATATTTTTGTGGTGCACCGGCTGGCCATCTTTCTGGTTTGAAATTCCGGATATATAGAAAATCCTCAGTCCGAATAGCACGCTGTGGATAGGTCAAGTTATTCCACCGGGAGCTGGAATGCCTCTCTCTTGCAGCAAAAACGGCCTTTCTTGAAAAATCCAATTTTTCGTCTACGTTTTCCATAAGCAAGTCAATTA
Organism: uncultured Flammeovirgaceae bacterium; assembly: GCA_946886805.1. The sequence goes on from CAMPJM010000181.1 coordinate 6,686, forward strand.
AACTTCTTCCTTCCATGGGATACTTCTTTGAAAGATCCGCAAAGCCTGCACCTGTTATTGCTTCTAAAAAAGTAGGGGCAAGATCTATTAGGCTGACAAGATCATCCACTATCCTTCCTCCCTTTATTTTATCACCCCACATGATGGCTAAGGGCACATGGATTCCATATTCGTATGTATTGGCCTTAGCTCTGGGAAACGACATCCCATTGTCTGAAGTAACCACAACTATTGTATTTTCCAATTCACCGATTTGCTCTAATTTCTCCAACATTGATGCAAGATGCTGGTCGAACCATTCTATTTCCAACCCGTAATCCAGTAATTCACTTCTGACCATAGGAGCATTTGGCAGAAAATCTGGCACAGTTACATCTTCAAGATCCTTACCCGCTTCTAATCCCGACCCTTTTTCAAATCCTCGATGGGGTTCGTGTGCCCCATACCAAAAGTAGAATGGTTCATCCTCCTTTCTTTCAGCCAAGAAATCATTAAAATTACCTGCATAGTCGTTAGTACTCATTCCGGTAGTGAAAGGATCAATCTTTTTCTCATTATAAGCCGCTCCAGCAGGATTTCGTTTCCTTCCACTGATCTTCCAATTTCCCGGACCCCATCCTTTTCCCGTATATCCGACTTTATACCCCATTTCTTCCAAAATATCAGGGAAAACAACATACTCCAAAGGAAATTCACTGGCGTGGGTCCCCGCATCCTCTATCTGCCATGTGTTCATTCCTGTTAAAATAGCCGCCCTGCTGGGACTGCATCCAGGAGATGCAGAAAATGCATTGGTGAAAAGTACTCCTTCCCTAGCCACCCGATCAAAAGCAGGGGTTTCCACCCATTTTGCTCCGTAGACAGAAGCATGTGGATAAGATTGATCATCAGAAATTACAAACAAAATATTAGGCTTTCTTCTTATTTCTGAATTGTTACTGGTTTCTGAATTGCTATTGGGGTTCTTATTATCACATGAAATACAAAGAAGTAAGACAACAAAAAAG
>CAMPJM010000182.1 GCA_946886805.1 uncultured Flammeovirgaceae bacterium
ATAAAGGGTATTACAAGCGACGGCATAAAACTAAATGCTACTATTCCCAATCAACAGACTCGTCAAATGGATGATGATGCAATGGCAATAATCAATAACAAGTCAGTTTTGGTTCCCGGGGAGGAAGGTCTCAGGGATATCAGGGTAGTGGAGGCAATATTCGAGTCTGCGAAGGATAATAGCAGGGTGGTGATTTAGGGAATTATGAATTATAGATTATAAATTACAAATTATGAGTTCGGTTTATGAAATGTGCAGGTATTCGTAATCTTTGAGGATGGTGTAGAGAAATTTTATGCTGGGGGTGTCTGTTTCTATTTGTAGAAATTGTTTGGTTTTGACGGCAATTTCGTCTGTTGCAGTATCATTAAAACCGTCCCTTCTCATCTGTAGCGATTTTCTGATCAGTTCTGTCTGTTTATCATTCAGCCTTTTGACCTGAGGATAGGTTACTATATGATCTTTTATTTTTGCGATGGTAGAAATATCGGCAAATTTTAACGAAGTTCTAAGCTTGATTACTGTTGTCCCAGCAGCTAAATCCCCTAGCCTTTGACCATTTTTAGTCACTATGATACATAAAATTGCAACTCCTCCATAAATCATGATATCTATAGGCCTGAGTACCCATCTTAACAGGTAGTTGAAAAACGTGGGGGAGCCGCCGTCCAATTTTACCACTTTAATCTGTCGCGCTTTCTTTCCTGGTGTTTGTCCATTTGCAAAAGTTTCGAACAGCAATGAATAAAATAGCAAGGGTAAAAAGAAAAGGAATAAATAAGTTGGTTCAAAGGTAGACGAGAGAATGGATATTACAAGGAATGAGAAAAGCACATACACAAAAATAATAAGTGAATCTATGAGGAATGCCAGAATGCGATCACCGATTCCGGCAAGCTCAAGCTTTATCTCTATATTCTGATTGGTAATAAATTTGGTCATGTCTTTTGTAACTATTAATATTGGAGCAATAATAAGAAAAAAAAATGCGTCAGGGAATATTTGTAAGTTTAAATGAAAAAAAGTGGAAAAACTTTGAGGACAAGCTCAAGGCTATTCAGTTATTGCCGGCAGACGAACTATCGTATATTTATGTTCACCTCACAGAAGACCTGGCTTATGCACAAGCAAAGTATCCTGATTCCTCTTTAGCTCAATATTTAAACGAGCTTACGGTGAAGGTGCATAATATTATTTACCGTAATAAACCTGAGAAAGCCAATAGATTTTTAACGTTTTGGAAAACAGAGGTTCCTCGGGAACTCAACCATGCCTATCCCTATATTGGTTATTCTTTTCTGATCTTGATAATAGGCGCCTTGTTAGGGGTTTTATCAGCTGCCAATGACGACACCTTTGTCCGTTTGATTTTAGGAGATGCCTATGTTGACCAAACCCTACAGAATATCCAGGGCGGAAATCCTATGGCTATCTATGGTAGCATGGAGGAGGGATTTATGTTTTTTGCCATTACCATAAACAATATCCGTGTGGCTTTATTAGCTTTTGCCATGGGTATATTTTTTTCTGTGGGCACAGGTTACATCTTGTTCAGCAATGGCGTAATGTTAGGGGTTTTTCACTACCTGTTTTACAAGGAAGGCTTGTTTGATGAAAATATCTTAACTATTTGGGTACATGGAACGCTGGAGATTACCGCCATTATAATTGCTGGTGGTGCGGGCTTAATTATGGGCAATGGAATATTATTCCCGAAAACCTACCCACGATTATTATCCTTTCAAAAAGCAGCTAAAAGAGGGTTAAAGATAGTGCTAAGTCTTATTCCTTTTTTTATCGCAGCAGGTTTTATTGAGTCTTTTATTACACGACATACAGAATGGCCCTTATCTGTCAAAATTTTTATTATATTGGGGTCTCTATTTATAACTTTATTATATCTAGTTATACTACCAAAACTCAATAAACATGTCCAACAAGGTTCAACTTTATAAAATTCGTGATTTCGGAGCTAAAATCAATGCTACCATTGAATATATCCGGTACAACATCCTGTCTCTTCTAAAAATAGTTTTGTTAATTGCAGCTCCGCTGGGCCTATTAATGGCTATTGTTTTTTCCGGGTTTTTTAGCACCATGATGCAGGTGTCTTTAAATCCTCAAATGAACCCAGCGGATAGCATGGCGTTTGTGGGGCAATTAGGATCCAGCTATATGATGATGACCCTACTTTCTATGGTTTCATTTTCATTTTTGTTTGCTGCTATTTATGGTTATATGCTCATAAATGACAAGCAGGAGGTACAACCTTCAACTATCGAAATTTTAAAAGCAATAGTTTCTAAAATTCCTAAAATGGTTATTTTAATGATTCTTATAGGAATAGTAAGCTCTATTGGCTTCGTATTCTTTGTTATTCCTGGAATTTACTTAATGGTTACTTTAAGCCTTGCACTTCCAATTTTGATAATCGAAGATGTAAGTATCGGCAAGGCGTTTAGCAAATCATTTCAGCTCATAAAAGGAAAATGGTGGAGCACATTTGGCCTGATGGTGATAACAACAATAATTGCATCCATTGTCAGCTATGTGTTTGCTATACCTTTTTATGCCTTGTTCTTAGCAGATTTGTTTTCTTCTTCTATGGAATCTGGCGGTGATCCATCTGCTGTTTTTGAGTCGTTTTCAAGCTGGTATTCTACAGCAGGGATGGCTTTGATGATGATAGGATCTTATATTACCTACCTTATACCAATCCTTGCCTTAGGTTTTCAATATTTCAACCTTTCTGAAAGAGTAGAAGGAAGAGGAATTCGCAATCAAATTAATGAGTTTGAAACAGTGGCTTAGCATTGTATTTATAGCACTTAATATATGGTTTGTTCCCTTATTTGCTTTTGAAAACGAAGCCCGGGAATTTGACCAACAAAAATTGGAAGATTACAGACAAGATCCTGAGTTTAATTATTCTCAGGATTTTGTTCCAACAGATTCTTTCATTTCCGTTGTACTTGCTTATATTTTCTCCAAAGTAGCTTTTTTGTTTGATGCACTGGCATTACAAGGAATTACTCCTTTGTTTTTTCGGGTGGCCATTATTGTTGGTTTTATAATTTCTATTATTATCATCTTAAAATTAAAGTTTGGCAAAGCTTTAACTACCGGCAACAGACAATTTTCTAATCTGCCAATAAGCAATTTTGAAAATGAGGACCAGGACTTCGAGAAACTCTTGAAAGAAAGCCTCGAAAATCAGCAGTTTAAGCTGGCGGTCAGATACCTATTTCTAAGCACCTTGCTGATGCTCGAACAGCAAAAAAAGATACAGATTACAAAATGGAAAGCACCTTATGATTATCTGAAGGAGATTCCAGAGGATAGAAAAATACATTTCAAACAACTAGTGGATTTATTTGAAAATACCTGGTACGGTGAGTATGAACCCGACAATGATACGGTAGATCAGGGACTTCAGCTTTATAGACAACTAAAGGATGCGTAAAGAACGGCTGTTGTACATTTTGTTGGGTGTGCTTTTTGTTACCTACGTAGTGGTCGAATACTATTCCCCAAAACCGATTGATTGGACGGTCACTTTTGCCGAAAAAGATAAAAACCCCTATGGCGGATTTATTTTGTACGAAAGAATGGACGATATTTTTCCGGAGAAATCAGTTTCTTTTCATACGCTTTACGAATCCAAAGATTCATCGGAGCATCTGTTAATTCTTACTACCAATTTTGACCCCTCAGCCGCCGATATAGAAGCAATGTTTAACATTCTGGACCAAGGGAGAACCATACTTATTGCGGCTCAGGTTTTCTCTCAGGGCTTTTTGGACGCACTCGAAATAGAAATGAATTTCCATGCCTTAGATGTAATTGCAGAAGATTCCGTCAATATAAAAATGGGGAATAGGGATTTCTATTTTCCTGCTACTTTTGTTACTTCTAGTTTTGGAGCAGATACTACAGGCTTGTGGGATGTGCATGCAATCGCTGACGAACCTGTCATTATCAGCAAGAATTATCCTCAAGCCAAACTAATTTTAGGAACTGTCCCGCTTGCATTTACAAATTTTGGCTTGCTTAAAAATAACAATTCGGTTTTAATAGAAGAAGCTTTAAAGAATATTCCGTTCGGGCATGTAAATTTTAACCGGTTTTACCAGGCAGGAAAGCAGGAGCCTAGCACGCCACTTCGGTATGTTATGTCTCAGGCACCTTTAAAATGGGCAGTTTATTTGACAATTTTGTCCCTTTTGTTATATCTGGCGATTGGATCGAGGAGGTTGCAACGAGCCATTCCCGTATTGGACCCCAATAAGAATACGACATTAGAATTTATTAAGACTATTGGTGGACTATATCATCGGGAAGCAAACCATAAAAATGCGGCCATGAAAATAATTAACCATTTTACTAAGGCACTGGCTGCAAAATATTATATCCACACAATAAACGATACCTCCTATAAAATACTTGCTGCCAAGTCAGGCGTTCCCCTGGAAGAGGTAATAAAAACCTTTGATTTTATTCAGGGGGTCAAGCAATCTTCGAGACTTTCGGAAGGAACCTTGAAGCAGTTATATGATAAAGTTAATATGTTTAAAATACATTAAAAGATGAACGAAATTTCACAGCGATTTGACCTTGAAAAATTTTCAGAAAAAATTTCTGAAATAAAAGCCGAAGCTGGAAAAGCTTTAATTGGTCAGGAAAAAATGCTTGATTTATTATTAACAGCCTTTTTTGCTGGAGGACATGTACTTATTGAGGGTGTTCCAGGTGTTGCCAAAACTTTAGCGGCCAGATTGCTCGCATCCACTACCAAAGCAGTTTTCAAAAGAATTCAGTTTACACCGGATCTAATGCCCTCGGATATTTTAGGGACTTCTATTTTTAACCCGAAGAACATGGATTTTGAGTATAAACCCGGTCCCATTTTTGCCAATATGGTGCTGATTGATGAGATAAACAGAGCACCCTCTAAAACTCAGGCAGCGCTTTTTGAAGTAATGGAAGAAAAGCAAATCACCCATGATGGCGTGGTTCATCCTATGGAATCGCTTTTCATGGTAATGGCTACACAAAACCCGATAGAGCAGGAGGGAACCTACCGACTTCCTGAAGCACAACTGGACAGGTTCTTGTTTAAAATTGTAGTAGACTATCCAAGCTTGGAAGAAGAACAAACCATCCTAAGCCTTCAAAATACCACGGCAGGCTTTAAAAAACTAGATTTTATCGAGGCGGTTATCACCAAAGAAGAAGCTGTTAGTCTCAGAGAAAACCTACAGCAAATCTTGGCAAAGGATACGCTATTGAAGTACATAGCCGAACTCATTCACCAGACGAGAAATCATCCCTCAATATACTTAGGCGCTTCGCCACGTGCCTCTATAGATCTGTTGAACGCTTCAAAAGCCTATGCTGCTATGCGTGGCCGTGATTTTATTACCCCGGAAGATGTGCAGTATTTACTAAGGCCCGTAATTGAGCATCGCATTTCTTTGTCACCGGAAGCTGAACTTCAGGGAATAACCATAGAGGAAATCAGTCACGAAATAATTCAACAGGTAATAGTACCAAACTAAATCTAAAAAAAGCAAGTCCTGTGAATTTCTTTATTACTAAGCGGCTTTATTGGATATTAGCAGGATTGATTCTCTGTTTTATTACGGGATATTTTTTGCCGGTTCTCTATGCGATCGCCCAGCCTTTGTTTATTGCTTTGATGGTCTTCATTGCCATTGATATCTTTTTGCTTTTTGGTACCAGAGGAAGTATTGAAATAGAACGTCTGCTCAAAGAGCGGTTTTCCAATGGAGATGAAAATGCTGTCACTGTCCAAATTCGCAATAAGTTTTCTTTTCAAATTAATGCACAGGTGTTGGACGAAATTCCTTTCCAGTTTCAAATGCGCGACTTTAAATTGGATTTCAATCTGGGTAGGGGAGAGTCAGAAACAAGAACTTATACCCTCGAACCTACCACGAGAGGAGTATATTCATTCGGTAATCTAAATACTTTAATAAGATCAAAAATCGGCCTGATCGGGCGAAGAATAATAACCAGAAAACCTGTTGATGTAAAAGTGTATCCCTCTTTTATAAAGCTTCATCAATACGAGTTAATGGCTATAAGCAATCAATTGACGATGCATGGTCAAAAGAAGATTAGAAAAATAGGGAACAGCCAAGAGTTTGATACTATTAGAGATTACGTTAGTGGCGATGATCCCCGGCATATCAATTGGTCGGCAACCGCCAGAAGAGGCCATCTGATGATGAACCATTTCGTAGATGAGCGATCTCAAAATGTCTATTGCGTGATCGACAAAAGCCGGACTATGAAAATGCCTTTTGAGGGGATGGCCTTACTTGACTACGCCATTAATGCTTCTCTTGTGCTGGCGGATATTTCCTTAAAGAAGGGAGATAAATCGGGTCTGCTGACTTTTGAAGATAAGATAGATGAGTTTGTAAAATCCGGAAGCAGGAATATGCAGCTCCATCAGCTTATGGAAGCTTTATACAGACAAAAAACGTCCTTTAATGAGCCAGACGTTGCTGCTGTTTATAACTTTGTTCGTAAAAACCTGAACGAACGGAGCCTATTATTATTTTTTACAAACTATGAGTCTATCCATAGTCTCAACAGGCAATTAAAATACCTACAATTAATAAACCGGGAACACCTGCTTTTGGTCATATATTTTAAAAATACGGAAGTTGATGTTTTATTAAAGGAAAAAGCGTCCACCACCAGGCAAATTTACGACCAGGCAATAGGCTTTCAGATGTACGATGAAAAAATTCAGATCCGCGAAGCCCTAAAAAAAGCCGGGATCCTATCCCTCTTCACAACGCCCCAGAATCTCAATGTAGACGTGATCAATAAATATATTGAAGTGAAGACGAAGAGGATGTTGTGAGGGGAAGTTTTTTCGTGTTCCAACTGCCTCTACAGCCCTGATTTGCATGCCTTTTGCTTAAATCTCATTATTTTTAGGCATTTTTCTCTACTTTCGTTACTAAATGTTCCCATTCTTTATATCATTTTGATTTTGATAAGCGTTCTAAGCACGCAAGGATCTCATTTTTATTGGCTTCAACATGAGTGATGACACCCGTAAAAAACATCGCCATTTTTGATACCAAGTCTGCTACGCTTATTTCGTTTTTGATCTTCCTATTTTTATATATAATATGATTCCCATACTGATTAAAAGAACCGTTTTTTGGATAGATTTGATCTTGCGTGATTTTCGATATATTATCGCAATTTTTTAAAAACTGAAATAAAGCATAGAGTTCTTTATTGTCTTTTATCTCCTCTTTATTTACGCCACAATTTTTGGAGATGAGCATAAGTCGGAGCATATTATCTTGTAGTTGCATCTCTAATTTTATATCATTTTTACCATCCTTCTCATTTTCATCCTTTCTTAAAAAATACCAAAGGCTTGCTGCCCCGGTACCTCTGGAAAAATAATCAAATGACGTTAAATATTCTTTTAATTCAGGGTGCAGTAATTGACTGGTTCTTTCAAATAGCAGATGTTTTAATTGATTATATTTTACTTTATGATAGAAATCATTAATTCTGACTTTTTTTAAAATAGCGTAATTATTTGCAATGTTAGGTAAAGGCTAATATGTTGAATGGAAATCAAAAAAAATCATTTCTTTCCATTCTTTAATTAATGTTAATAAGCAGCTAAAA